>CAZAKO010000027.1:20629-23762 GCA_964485745.1 uncultured bacterium | reverse complement strand
AATCCATTGAAACGGTGACTGATGCTGATGGTTATTATGAATTCTGGGTTAATCCTGGCTGGTGGCGGGTAATGGTCGAGGAAAACTTCCTGAGTGGTTCGTATATGTTCTTTGATGAGCATTGGACGGAGGTATATCAGGGTGGCGATTATCCGGTTGATTTTACCTTGTATGCTTTAGACTCTGGATTTAGTGGACATGTCAGCTTTAGCAATAGTGCGCCGGTAGAAGGTGTGGAAGTAAATACAAATATCTGGCTGGGTGATCGCGGATATTGGAATAATACTAAAACCGCGGCGAATGGCGATTATTATGTGGGTGTCTCTACCGCTCTTCAAGGAAAAGTGGTTGGCGATCAGTATGGCAGCTGGACTACCTCCTACTGGTTGGGTGCCTGGTATGAAGACGGAATCATTACTCCTGGTGGTTATAATGATTTACTTGCGCCCCAGAGTGGTCTGGATTTCACGGTGATCAAAACCGATGCCTCCCTGAGCGGAAAGATTTACAACGCTAGTACTAATGCTGTCCTCTATGATGCCCAGGTTCATGCTTACTTCAGTGGTTCGGACGGATATTGGCTCGATTACTGGGCGTGGACTGATGAGCAAGGGTACTATGAAGTTCCGCTGGTTGGTGGGACACCACCTAAGGGTAATACCTGGATGCTCGAGGTCTATTGGCCCTATGAGTGGATACCTACGATTCTCGATTCACTCAGTGTTCTCTCCGGGAATAACTATACCAGGGACTACTATATCAATCCACCGGTTAAGGATGGTTTCATTAATGGGTATGTCTTTGATAAAAATGGCAGTGGAATCCAGAATGCCAGAGTTGAGATATACGGACCAAACTACTATGAAGTATATACCAATAACAATGGTTACTTCTCAGTAGGTCAATTGCCCTTTGGCTTATATAGTGCGACAGCGTATGCCGCTGGTTATGATCCTTTAGATATTTGGAATATTTACGTTGGTCCGGAGCCTGTATATCTGGAATTCTGGATGGGTTCGGCTGTTGGCAATCTTATCGTTAACGGCCATGTCAAGAATGCCCAGGCGGCGCCGATTCCCAATGCGATTGTGATGGCGTTTAACTGGAGTTATTACGAACCATTCACCCTTTTCACTGACTCGACCGGTTATTATGAATTGAAAGTAAAACCCGATAGTTACGATTTTCAGGTTGGGGCTAACGGTTTCTTAGCCCAGCGACTCGCGGCGGTTGGGATTATGGCTGACACCACAATTGATTTTACCTTGACATCCGCTGGTACAATTGCGGATACACTGAGAGGCGGTGTCGTTGACGATGCAGGCAATAAGTTACGGAAAGTGTTCGTTTACCTGGAATCCGATACTTATCTCGGATTTACCCATACGAACATAGACGGTCAATATAAGGTCGCCTTGCCGGCTGGGATTTATAATGCCAGCTATTCGAAAAAAGATTTCAATACCGAATGGCGGGGATTTAACTGGCCCAGTCAACGTCCCGAGGACCCGATAGTCCTTTATCCAACAAGTCACGTCATTGGGCCAATGATTACATCAGTTGTGGATGTACCTCAAGATCATGGCAAGCAGGTGCGGATAACCTGGAAACGAGCTGAGGGTCTTTATGGAGCGGTGAAAGAGTACCAAATCTGGCGGGCTGTTCAGCGCTTTACCGGTCCGGAACCGAATCCCGATTCTAATTATGATTGGGATTATATCACGACCGTGCCGGTAAATCCGCAGATGGATCATTACAATGTGGTTGCGCCAACCCTATATGATAAAGTTGGCACTGACATTTACTGGACTGGATTCCTGATTTGCGCCATCGGCTGGGACGGCTGGACTTACTGGAATTCCAACATCCTTGCCGGTTGGTCGGAAGACAATCTGCCTCCGGCAGTCCCGGCAAAACTCGCAGCTGCACCAGCTGACAAGGCGATAACCTTGAGTTGGGAAGCCGTAACCAGCGAGAAGATCAAGTACTATACTGTCTATCGCCAGGTCAATAACGGTTCACTGGAAAAACTGAATTATACTACCGATCCGGAATATGTTGATAATGCGATTGTGCGCACTAATGACTATACCTATACAGTCACTGCGACCGATTTCGGGCTAAATGAATCGGGTCAGGCTGAACCGGTTAACGTTCCGAAAATTATTGTTAATGGAATTGAAGCAACTGATCTTCCTACCGAATTTGCGTTGAAACCGAACTATCCGAATCCGTTTAATCCGGAAACCACGATCGAGTTTGCTCTACCAGAAGCCAGTAAAGTAAATCTGAAGATTTATAACCTTACCGGTCAACTGGTACGTGAGTTGGTAGCCAACGATTACCCGGCAGGCTATCAAAAAGTGATCTGGGATGGTCGGGATCAGTATGGTAAAAATGTCGGTAGTGGCGTTTATATCTATACCTTAAAAGCCGGTAGTTTTTCCCAAACCCGGAAGATGATTCTGATCCGATAAGGAGAAGATCGAAAACAACAAAGGGGCAGGTTTAACCTGCCCCTTTTGATTTATGCCTGTTTATCCGATTTCAAGAAGCGACTGTAATTTTAGGTGATGATCCGTATTTTTATTGGAATTTTGGTAATTCTATCGAACAAATTACTTTACTATTTCCCAAGTATTCATTAATCTAAAAGCGTCATGCAAAAAGTAATAATGATCCTGATTGTCTCCTTGATTCTTTGCGGGTGTGCCGCGCACCCGACAATCAGTCCAATTCCCCTCAAAAAGGGCGAATCTTTCTCAGCGATTACGTTCTCCTTTGAGAATGTGCTGCCGATATTTGTCTATCGCAAGGGACTGAGCGAATTGAGTGATGTTGGTTTCCGGGTAGGATTGCCGATCTGTGGATCCGGGATTGATTACTCATATACGGTTTTTCAGCGGCGCGACTCCCGGGATGTAATCAACTTTGGATTATCATTAACCCCTAATTCCAGCCTTGATATGACCTATTACAGCATCAGAATTTTTCCTAAAAAGCCCGGGAATGCCTTCTATACTGGTTTTCGGGCGATGTATATTCCCAGAGGAATAAATGATCGGGAAAGTCTGCGGATTGGGGCATTAGGTGGATTACGATTTAATAACAAAGTGGGTTTGGAACTGGGTTA
>CAZAKO010000027.1:1949-20529 GCA_964485745.1 uncultured bacterium | reverse complement strand
TTGGGGCATTAGGTGGATTACGATTTAATAACAAAGTGGGTTTGGAACTGGGTTATTTTCACGATTTAGATAAAGGCCAACCAATCGAGAAAATTTTTTCGATGGAACCGGAGAATGACCCCCGCTATCCGGCTAAAACCGAATTCGGTTTTCCATCGGAAAATTCGCGCCTGGTCGGATTATCGCTGCAAGTCTCGTTGAGTACGACCATTTTTCAAAAAAAAGAACCGGGTCAGAAAAAAGTTAAATCCAAAAAATAGCATCCCTCTTTCATAAATCGTCAGGCGGCTTCAAAAATTGCACATTTTATCTGACTGATTTGATAAGGATTGGTACGGCAACTTATTATTGGTTTGAAGAATTTGAGTTAGACAGCTCCTTTTGAGTCATCAGATATTGGTTAAAACCTTTTTACCTTTTGGCCGTCTAATTAGGTTGTTAAATATTTTGAAACTTTCTGTGAATGAGCAGGTTAAAACGAGGTGAAGAAAACAGGAGGAAGGTAAAAATGGATCGAAGAAAAATTGTAATAGGTACCGGCGCGATATTACTGATTTTGGCGGGTATCCTGTTGGGACAATTATTTTATCAATCCCGTCCGGAAAAGGTAGTGCTTTATGAAAGTTCTCCCCAAAATACGCAACCGGCTTTTATTAATGCTGCATATCAATCGGGCGAGCAAGCGAAGATCCCATCCTTAGTAGACTTAAATGAGGCCTTTGTCAGCATTGCCCATAATGTCAATCCCTCAGTCGTCACCATTATCACTACCAAGGTGGTCAAGATTCGCGGTAACCCGATGTTTCCCGGTTTTGATGATGATTTTTTTAATCGTTTTTTTGGGATTCCGCCCGAGTTTGAACAGCGTGGTACGGCTTTAGGCTCAGGTGTGATTGTAGATGAAAAAGGGTATATTCTGACCAATAATCATGTTGTCGAACAGGGTACTGAAATTTTAGTTAGACTGATAGATAATCGCGAATTCAATGCCGAGATAGTTGGCACGGATGCTAAAAGTGACTTGGCGGTAGTTAAAATCAACGCTAAAAGCCTTACTCCGGTTACCTTAGGTGATTCGGATGCACTCAGAATCGGCGAGTGGGTGCTGGCGGTTGGTTCACCATTCTCGGACAATCTCGATCATACCGTAACCGCCGGAATTGTCAGCGCAAAGGGTCGGAGTAACGTGATCAATTCTACCAGTTACCAGAATTTTATTCAGACCGATGCCGCCATCAATCCCGGCAATAGTGGTGGCGCCCTGGTCAATATTCGCGGTGAACTGGTTGGGATCAATACTGCGATCGCGACTACTGGTTCGGGAAATCTGGGAGTCGGATTTGCGATTCCGGTCAACTTAGCGAAAAAAGTCATGCGTGATTTGATTGAGCATGGCAAAGTCATTCGTGCCTGGTTGGGAATTACCATTCAAAATGTAGATGATAAAACGGCTAAGGCAATGAATTTAGAATCGTTAAATGGTGCTTTAGTGGGTGGAGTCATCAAAGATGGTCCGGCCGAAAAGGCGGGGATCAAGGTTGGGGATGTGATTGTCCGTTTTGATGGAACTGAAGTGAAAAATTCAAGTCAGCTGCAGCTGCTGGTGTCCAATTCGGATATTGGCAAGGAAAAAGAGGTCGTCGTGATTCGCGGTAAAAGGGAAAAGTCCATTAAAGTTAAGTTAGGTGAAATGCCCGAGTCAGTTGGACAACCGGCGACACTATCCTCGACGACCCAAAATAAATTGGGTTTAATAGTTGATGAGTTGACTCCTGCCCTGGTACGGCAATATGGAATCCCCAGTGGTGAGAATGGTGTTATTATTACCGGGATTGATCGAGATAGCGAAGCGGCGCGCTCCTTGCGCATTGGTGATCTGATCCAGCGTGTTGGTGATCAGGAGATTCGTTCGCTGGAGGATTATAACAAAGTGCTCGAGGCAGCTTCTGGTGAATATCTCCTGGTGTTGATCAGACGTCAGGATTCGACCTTCTTTGTGACCTTAAAAATTGGCGAAAACCAATAGAGTAATCCTCTTTCTCGAGTAGAAATGGGCGGATCCGATGCAACCGCCCATTTTTATTTTGGGTCAATCAGGAAGGTTTATTTAATTGTTTTTTTTATTACCTCCGGCTATATTTCAAGGTCAAAAATAAGAGAGATATGGAAGCAAAATTAGGAATATGTGGGGGCACCGGATTTTATCATCTGGCAGATTTTAAAAAGGTAAAATGGATTACTTTGAATACTCCTTTTGGCAAACCATCGGATGATTTTATTATCTATGAGAAGGGTGGAAAAGAGATTGTTTTTATCCCCCGGCATGGACATGGTCATACGATCTTGCCCCATAATGTCAACCATCGTGCTAATATCCATGGTTTGAAGCAGCTTGGGGTTACGCATGTGATTTCCATTTCTACCGTAGGTAGTTTCCGCGAAGAGATTGAACCCGGAACGATTGTTTTTATTGATCAGTATTTAGACCGAACCAAAGAACATTTTCACGATACTTTTTTCGATCGAGAGTTGGTGGTTCATATCTCTTTTGCTGATCCGGTCTGTTCCTGCATGCATAGTCAATTCATTGAGATAGCCGAGAAAAAGAAAGTGAAATACACTGCTTCAGGAACTTATGTCAACATGCAAGGCCCAGCTTTTTCGACCCGGGCTGAATCAAGATTATACAGATCCTGGGGTATGGCAGTAATCGGGATGACCAGCATGTATGAGGCGCGCCTTTGTCGGGAAGCCGAGCTGCACTTCGGAGCAATTGCTCAGGTAACCGATTATGATAGCTGGAAGGAAGAGGCGGTAGATGTTGCCACAATCTTGGGCAATTTGAATAAGACTGCTGCCAGTGTTGGTCAAATCATTAGCAATTTTATTGAGCAATTTCCATTTCCGGGGTGTTCCTGTAATTGTCATAATGCCCTGAAAGGTGCAATTGTATCTGATATCAGTAAACTGACGCCAGCCTTGAAACGGCGTTATGCTCTTCTAATAGCAAAATATTTATCTTGAAGTTAACACTTTATTTATTAAAATATCGTCCTGTTTGAAAGCGAGACGAAGGTGATTGGTTAAGGAGGTCTGAACCGTTGATCCGCAAGGTATCCGCTGAAGTTGATTTGATTGCCCAGGAACATGAGATCCTGGATTTCTGGGAAAAGAACCACATTTTTAGACAATTGGTTGAAAAAAATGCCAGTGGTCCCAAATGGTCATTTTTGGATGGACCGATAACAGCCAATAACCCCATGGGCGTACACCATGCCTGGGGTCGGACTTATAAAGATGTTTTTCAACGCTACAAAGCAATGAACGGCTACCGCACCCGCTATCAGAATGGCTTTGACTGCCAGGGATTGTGGGTCGAGGTGGAAGTGGAAAAGGAGCTCGGATTTAAATCCAAAACCGATATCGAAAAATACGGGATTGAGAAATTTGTCAATCAATGTAAAGAGCGGGTTAAAAAATACTCCCGCATCCAGACCGAGCAGTCAATTCGTCTGGGATACTGGATGGATTGGGAAAATTCTTATTATACGATGTCGGATGAAAATAATTATACCATCTGGTTATTTTTAAAAAAGTGTCATGAGAATGGATGGATCTATAAAGGGCATGATGTCATGCCCTGGTGTACCCGCTGCGGGGCGGCGCTCTCCGAGCATGAAATTGCCACCGAGGGCTACCGCGAAATGACCCACCCCGGGATTACTGTCCGTTTCCCGATTAACGGTCGTAGTAACGAATATCTGTTAGTCTGGACGACGACTCCCTGGACTTTAACCAGCAATACGGCGGCTGCCGTCCACCCGGGGAAAAAATATTTAAAGGTTAAACAGGGAGAATCAATCTACTACCTGATTGAAGGTCGGCAAAACGAGGTGTTGTCCAGTGACTTTACAATCGTCGACACTCTGTTGGGCAAGGAGATGCTGAACTGGAGCTATCGTGGTCCTTTTGATGAGCTGAGTGCCCAACGAAATATCAAACATATCGTCATTCCTTGGGAAGAGATCAGCGAAGTCGAGGGAACCGGCATCGTCCATATAGCTCCCGGCTGCGGTCAGGAAGATCATGAATTGGGCATCAAATATAATCTTGGCGTGCTGGCTCCGTTGGATGAGTTTGGCAATTATATTGAAGGATTCGACTGGCTGACGGGTAAGAATGTCAGTAAGGTGACTAATGAGATATTCAGAAATCTTGAGGAAAAGGGCTATAAGTACCGGCAGGATTCCTACACGCACCGCTATCCGGTCTGCTGGCGCCACGGAACCGAGCTCGTTTTTCGCTTAGTTGATGAGTGGTTTATTGCCATGGACGGTATTCGTCAGGCAATGATGGAGGTAACCAGCAAGATTCACTGGATACCCGAATACGGATTGCAGCATGAACTTAACTGGCTGAAAAATATGCATGACTGGATGATTTCCAAGAAACGCTATTGGGGATTAGCCTTACCAATTTATGAGTGTAGTAATTGCGGTAGCATCACCGTAATTGGTAGCCGGGAAGAATTACAGGAGCGGGCAGTTGCTGGCTGGGAGGAATTCGAGGGTCATTCACCGCATCGCCCCTGGGTTGATGCCGTTAAAATTAAGTGCCCGCAATGTGCGGCGGCAGTGGCTCGGATCGAGGATGTCGGTAATCCTTGGCTGGATGCGGGTATTGTTCCTTTTTCGACGCTGCATTATACAACTGATCGTAAATATTGGGAGGAGTGGTTCCCTGCTGATTTTATCTGTGAGAGTCTGCCGGGTCAATTTCGCAACTGGTTCTACTCATTGTTGGCAATGAGTACGGTGCTGGAAAATCGCGAGCCGTTTCGGGTAATCTTAGGGCATGCCTTGGTAAAAGATGAAAAAGGTCAGGATATGCATAAAAGCGCCGGTAATGCCATTTGGTTTGATGATGCAGCCGAAAAGATTGGGGTGGATGTCATGCGCTGGCTGTATATTGATCATAATCCGATTAGTAATCTGAATTTCGGATATAATATCGCCAAGGAATTTCGGAAGCAGATGATTACCCTGTGGAATTCCTACTCTTTCTTTGCGACCTATGCGGAATTAGATCATTATTCACCGAATGTCCATCAGGTTGATCGGCAGCAATTATCCGAGTTAGACCGCTGGCTATTAGCCCGCCTGAATCTCCTGGTCAAACGGGTCCGGATTGAGTTTGATGACTATGCGCCTTCGCGGGCGATGCAAGCAGTTGATGATTTTCTGGAGGTGCTTTCCAACTGGTACATTCGCCGCAGTCGGCGTCGCTTCTGGAAATCGGAAGATGATTCCGACAAATGGGCTGCTTACCAGACGTTGTATACCGCTTTGAAAACCCTGATTCAAATCCTGGCGCCGGTTGTCCCATTCATTACCGAAGCAATCTACCAGAATTTAGTGCGCGGTTTGGAAGCTGATGCGCCAATGAGCATTCACCTGAATGACTATCCGGTCTGCGATCAGGGATTGATTGATGAAAAATTAATGACGAAGATTGATACGGTAATTCAGGTTGTGAGTATGGGGCGTGCCGCTCGCAATAAGGTCAATCTAAAAATTCGTCAACCGCTGCGCAAATTGCTGGTTAAATTATCGGCTGAGACTGAAGCCCGGGCTATATCCGAGTTGCAGGATCAGATTTTGGAAGAATTAAATATTAAGGAAATTGAATTTATTACCGATGACAGTGCTTTGGTCTCTTATCGGGTGAAACCCAATTTGGCTGTACTGGGTGCGAAATATGGTCAGCAGCTGAATGAAATCAGGGAAATAATCTGCCAGCTACCGCCAGCCGAAGTTGCCCGTAAAGTTGAAAAGGGTGGTACCTGCGAAATCAATCTCTTAGGGCAGAAGATATTTCTGGGAGCTGAAGAATTAATCGTTGAGCACCAAGATGCTCCGGGTTACTCACTTATTGTTGACAACGATTGTACCGTAGCCCTTGATACCACAATCACGCCGGAGTTAAAGAAAGAGGGCTTAGTGCGCGATTTTATTCGTCAGGTTCAGACAATTCGCAAAGAGGCTGATTTCCAGGTTGAGAACCGGATTAACGTTACGGTGGCTTCTGCCTCGGCTTTTTTCAACACAGCGCTTCGGGAATACTTGGATTATTTTAAACGAGAGACCTTAGCGGTCAAAGTGGAATTCGATTTCACCCCTGGTGAAGTTGACCGAGAGCTGCATATTGATGGAAATAAAATTAGTGTTTCTATCAGTCGGATTCACTAAATTTCAATAGGAGGATAAGACAATGAAAGCGAAGACATTAAAATCTAAATGGAGTGCCGCAGAGCTGGATTATTTTAAAGATCTTATCCTAAAAAAGCGCGAGGACAGCCTGAAGGAGATCAAACGTCTCGAAAATATCACCATGAGTGACGAGACGATGCAAAACAATCCGGTGCTGGATTCAACCTATGCCTATCATATGGCAGATGTCGGTACCGATTCCCAGGAGCGCGAAAAAGCCTTTCTATGGTTGTCCCGTGAGAATAAATATTTATCCTATCTGAATTCGGCATTGGAGCGAATTAAGAATGGCGAATATGGTATCTGTATCGAATGCGGTCAACAGATTCCCAAGGAACGCCTGGAAGAGGTTCCCCATACCCAGCATTGCGTTGCCTGTAAAACCAAAGTGAAAAAATAATTCAACTGCTTTGGCCTCGGTCTATTCAATTGATCAGTTAAGATTGTTCTGGCATAAGCCATGAAGTCATTTATCACTAGCTGAATAGTGATTAGCGGAGAGTGGCACGAGATAAGTAAGTTACATATAACTCCACTTGCCAATTTATCTGCATTCAGGCGATTGAGTAAATCCGGTTGATGCAAATTACATGGATTAAACAGAGTAACGGTATTAATTAACCATAGAATGAGCGCATTAGCGCCAGATCAAATCAAATATTATCGTGTGACTGAAAATTGCAACGCGCGACTCGACCTCTATTTAGCTCACAAAATTAAATCGGTTTCCCGGACTAAGATCAGCCAATGGATTCGGGAGGGATATGTTTTGGTAAATGAGCAGGGCGTAAAACCCGGTTCGCCATTAAAGCTTGGTGATCTGATTGTGGTCCGGGTCCCTATGCCGGAGCCGGCTCAGATTCAGCCAGTCCAGATGAACCTGACCATTCTGTATGAAGATGATCATTATCTGGCACTGAACAAACCGAAGGGATTGGTAGTTCATCCGGGTGCAGGTAATCTTCAGGGCACGTTGGTAAGTGGACTATTGTATTATACCAACCGGCTCAGCACTCTCGGCGGGATTCACCGCCCCGGTTTAGTGCATCGCTTGGATAAGGACACCACCGGAGTAATAATTATTGCGAAAAATGATGAGGCTCACTGGAAGTTGGGCAAATTATTCAGTGAACGGAAAGTGTACAAAGAGTATCGGGCTCTGGTCTGGGGAACTCCCGAGCCAGCTGCAGGAGTCATCGAGCAGCCTATCGGGCGCAGTCCGATCAACCGGCAGAAATTCATTGTAACTGCTAATGGAAAACCTGCTCGTACTCGTTATACTGTCTTAAGGTCATCTCCGATTATTACCGAATTGCAGGCAATCTTAGAAACCGGGCGGACGCACCAGATCCGCATTCACTTAAGTTATTTGGGACATTCGGTGGTTGGCGACTCATTGTACGGTGGTAAAAACCGCTCATTGACCAATCTGACTAAAAAATACCAGGATTTGGGTAAACAGATTCTTGCCCAAATTGATCGCCAGCTGCTCCATGCCTATTGTTTACGATTCCTCCATCCTATATTTGAAAATGAAATTGAAATTATCGCGCCCATACCGGAGGATTTCAAAGCAGTCCAAAGTCTGTTGTGGAACGGTGAGTTGGTTTAATGCAGATAAATGAGGCTCTGGAACAATTTACGAATTACATTCAGCGGGAACGGGGCTACTCCTCGCATACGGTAGAAGCTTATCGCCGGGATTTGCAGCAATTTGCCGCTTTCTATGCGGAGTATGCCAATGTCGTTCCTTTAGAAGTTGCTCTAATCAACAAAACCGGTATTCGCCATTATTTAGGTATGTTATCCGAAAACGGTCTGGAAATGTCTTCGGTCACGCGCAAGCTGGCGGCGTTGAAAGCCTTTTTCAAGTACCTGGCAAGACAGGCGGTGATTACCTCGAATCCGGCATCTTTAGTAAAATCGCCCAAAACCAAAAAGCGCCTGCCAATCGTGCTTTCCGAAGAGCAGATGATTCGTTTATTGGACGAGACGAGCGCTGACAGTTTTGTTGCGGTGCGAAATCGAGCAATCCTCGAATTATTCTACAGTGCGGGTATCAGGTTAGGAGAACTGCTGACATTAAATATCGGTGATGTCAATTTCAATCGGCTGACCATCAGGGTACTTGGCAAAGGCGCCAAAGAGCGCATTGTGCCCTTTGGTAAGCAGGCCGAAAAGGTTTTAGGTGAGTATCTAAATAGGCGCCGAGCTAAATTTGGGGGAATTGCGCTCGAGAGTCCACTTTTTGTTAGCAGTCGGGGCAGCCGAATTGCTCGCCCGACTATTCAAAAGATGGTTACCAAATTACTCCAGACCGTCTCTGAACAAGAACATTTGAGTCCGCATGTGCTGCGTCACTCATTTGCGTCACATCTGCTGGATCGCGGGGCAGATTTGAATGCGATCCGGGACTTATTGGGGCACAGCAGTCTCTCGACAACCCAACTATATACCCACATTGAAATCGAAAAAATGAAAGATATTTACAAACAAGCCCATCCGCATGCAGAGTAATTAATTAGAAGGAGAATGTTATGAATATTGAAATCACCGCAAGGCATTATGAAACTTCCGAAAGGATCAAGAACTATCTGATTGAAGAGATGAAAAAGCTGGAAATGTTCGATCATCTGATTAGCAGTTGTAAAATAATCTTAGAAAAATCCAAAGAGGGTGAGATGACCGAAATAACTTTACATGCTCTGGGTAAGGATCTGGTTAGTGCCGAAACGAGTGACGATATGGTTAAATCGATTGATCTGGCGGTTGCCAAGATGGAACGCCAGTTAAAACGTTTCAAAGAAAAGAGGTATGCTCACTGATGCAGGAACCATTTACTGTCGGTAAAGTCTTCTGGGACAACCGACGCAAGTTTAAATTACGACGAGTTAATGATAATGTCGGCTTTGAGCGGGTAGTTAGCTCATCGAAATTGAATCGCCCGGGATTAGAATTGACCGGCTTCTGGAGCTATTTTGATCGGGACCGGATCCAGCTGATTGGTCTCAAAGAACATAAGTTCCTTATGACCCTGAGTGAAGAGCAGCGAATTAAGGTTCTGAAAAAATTGTATGTATCCGGGGTGCCGGCAATTATCTTTACCCATAGTGTCAAGCCGCCAGAACCGACAATCGAATTTGCCCATAAAAACAATCTTTGTTTGTTAGTGACAAGAATGCTGACCAGTAATTTGATGAGTCAGTTAATGGATTATCTGGACTGGAATCTGGCACCCTCTACGATCGTGCATGGCTCGCTGGTGGATGTTTATGGAGTGGGAGTTTTACTAACCGGTCGCAGCGGAATCGGAAAGAGCGAGGTTGCCTTGGACTTGGTGGAACGCGGGCATCGGTTAGTTGCCGATGATGTCGTTAAAATCATCCGCCGGGCTGACAATGTCATTATTGGAACCCGCAATGAATTTCTGGAACATCATATGGAGGTCCGGGGTCTGGGGATTATTGATATCCGGAATTTATTCGGGATCCAGGCGGTCCGCCAGCAGAAGCGGCTGGAAGTTCAGGTGGAGCTGGTCGAGTGGTCTGAGAATTTAGATTACGAGCGCATCGGAGCCGAGGAAAAATATATAAAAATTTTAGAGGTCAATGTCCCCATGATAAAGCTCCCGATCTATCCCGGTAAAAATATTACGGTGATTATCGAGGTGATTGCGATGAATCATTTGCTAAAATACATGGGTAAAAATACCGCCCGCGAATTCGAGAAAAGATTAGCGGCCAGAATAAGGAAAAAGTCGGATAAGTCATTGATTGAACGATATCTTCAAAGAGATTTCGAATAACTCAGGAGTCAGATGATGAAAGTAATTATCCCGGCAGCTGGGGTTGGCAACCGGTTGCGTCCCCTTACTATTACTAAACCCAAACCGTTGCTCCCGGTAGCTGACAAACCAATTATTGGTCATATTCTCGATCGAGTTTTGCGGCTTGAGGTTGATGAGATTACGATAATCATCGGTCACCATGGTGAGCAGCTCAAAAATTATGTTGGCGATAATTATCCAGCCATTGTAAAATTTGTTGAGCAGGAGGGGCCAAAGGGGCTTGGTCATGCTGTCGAGTTAGGTTTAGAAGAGTGCGATCAACCGGTCCTAATTATCTTGGGGGACACGATTCTGGATTTAGATTTTGCTCGTTTCGTCAATCATCGTGAGAATGTCATTGGAGTAATTGAGGTTGAGAATCCGCGTCTTTACGGAATTGCCGAGACCGATGGTTATCAGGTTAAAAGAGTTGTTGAAAAACCGGAGCATTCGCAAAGCAATCTGGGAATTGCCGGAATTTACCTGATCCAGCATGAATTGCTGCTCAAGAAAGCGATTCGACAGCTGTTCGAGAAAGAGATCAAAACCCGCGGGGAATATCAATTAACTGATGCCCTGCAGGTACTATTGGAATGGAACGAGCCGATGGTGGTTGAAAAGATTCAGGCCTGCTATGACTGTGGTACTCGGGAAACGCTCTTAGATACTAATCGTCATCTCTTGGAAAAACTTCCTGCTCCGGGAGTTAAGTATCCTAAGAGCGTGATCATTCCACCGGTTTACATTCATCCTGGAGCCGTAATCATTCGGAGTATCATCGGACCTTATGTCAGTATTGGGCAGGGGGTAACAGTAGAAGAATCACTTTTACAGGATATGATTATTGATGAGAATAGTATTGTGCGACGGACGAATCTGTCTAAGAGTATCATTGGGGAAAATACTGAGTTGACCGGTATCGGTTAGGAGCTTGGCTTGAGTGCAGGGGTTTTTGAGAATTTAAGTTGATTTTATAAGCGGTGTACATTATGTTAATCCAGTTTAAATTGAGGAAGAAGACAAGATGAAAAAATACCATTTTACGTCGGAATCGGTAACTGAAGGTCATCCAGATAAAATCTGTGATGCCGTTTCGGATGCGATCTTAGACGCATTGCTGACCGTTGATCCGGAAAGCCGGGTCGCCTGTGAAACCATGACAACTACCGGATTGATTGTGGTTGTGGGTGAGATTACCACCAGGGGATATGTGGATATTCCCCGTATTGTTCGTAATACTCTGGAGCGAATCGGCTATACCAATCCTGATTTTGGTCTGGATGCAACCAGCTGTGCGGTGGTTACTTCGATCCATGAGCAGAGTGAGAATATTGCCCTGGGAGTAAATGAGACTGAAAAACATGAGCAAGGAGCTGGCGATCAGGGCATGATGTTCGGCTTTGCCTGTGATGAGACCCCGGAACTAATGCCGCTACCAATTGCGCTGGCGAATAAAATCACCCTGCGTCTGGCGGAAGTCAGGAAGAAAGGAATCCTTAACTGGGTTAGACCGGACGGCAAGTCCCAGATTACCGTGGAATATATTGATGGTGAACCTAAATCGGTGACCAGTGTTGTGGTTGCCGTTCATCATAATCCCGAAATCCCGCATGAGCAGATTGTTAGTGATATTAAAAAACATGTCATTTTTCCCGTTTGTGGAACTTATTTGACGCCGGAAACCGAATATTACATTAATGCCACCGGGATATTTGCAGTTGGTGGTCCGGAAGCCGACTCGGGTGTGACCGGACGTAAAATCATCGTTGATACCTATGGCGGGATGGGGCGGCATGGTGGTGGGGCTTTTTCGGGCAAGGATCCCTCCAAGGTTGATCGCTCCGCTTCGTATATGGCGCGCTATATTGCCAAGAATATTGTTGCTGCTAAACTTGCCCGTCGCTGCGAAGTGCAATTGGCTTATTCAATTGGGGTTGCCGAACCGATTTCGGTTTATGTTAATACTTATGGGACTGGGGTAGTAGAGGAGGATGCTATCGCAAAGGCGATTAGAAAAATTTTTCCCTTAAAACCTGCCGCGATAATCAAACACCTGCAATTGAAACGTCCCATCTATTCCAAAACCTCAGCCTATGGTCATTTTGGTCGGACGGAAGAGGAATTCACCTGGGAAAATACCGATAAAGTTGATGAACTTAAAGCTTATTTTGGAGTGAAATAATGCCAGGTAAAATCAAGGATGTTAAACTTGCCGATAAGGGCAGATTGAAAATTGAATGGGCTGAGTCGCATATGCCGGTATTGAGGGCATTACGCGATAAGTATTGCCAATCACAGCCCTTGAAGGGTATGCGAGTTAGTGGCTGTCTGCATGTTACTAAAGAGACCGCAGTGTTAGTCCGAA
Source organism: uncultured bacterium (assembly GCA_964485745.1). GTDB lineage: Bacteria > Fidelibacterota > UBA2242 > UBA2242 > UBA2242 > CAZAKO01. Next base: position 8,069 of record CAZAKO010000027.1, on the reverse strand, counting down.
CTCTCGTCGCAGCCGGCGCTCAGGTTGCCTGGAGTGGCTGTAATCCGCTAAGTACCCAGGATGATGTGGCTGCGGCTCTCTATGAAGAAGGCATACCGATTTGGGCTTGGCATGGATTGTCAACTGATGAATTTTACTGGTGCATCGATCGAACATTGGAGCAGAAGCCGACTTTGACTTTAGATGATGGCGCCGATCTGATCTTTACTATACATCATAAATATCCCTCATTAGCAAAACAGGTTTTAGGTGGTTCCGAGGAGACTACTACCGGGATTCACCGCTTGCGTGCCATGGCGGCTGATGGCAAACTGCTCTACCCGGTAGTTGCTGTCAATGATGCTGAGACCAAATGGGATTTCGATAATGTTTATGGTACCGGTCAATCTTCAATTGATGGCATCTTGCGGGCGACTTCGGTACTGGTGGCGGGCAAGACCTTTGTGATTGCCGGCTATGGTCACTGCGGTCGTGGCTGTGCGATGCGCGCCCACGGACAAGGTGCCAATGTGATTTGTACCGAAGTAAAACCGACGGCGGCGCTGAAAGCTACTCTGGATGGATATCGGGTAATGCCGATGGATGAATGTGCCGCCATTGGCGATATTTTTATCACCGCAACAGGTATGAAAGACGTCATTGTCAAACGGCATTTCGAGAAAATGAAAGACGGTGCGATTGTCTGTAACACCGGTCATTATGATTGTGAAGTAAACCTCAAGGACCTGGCAGAATTGACCGTTTCGAAAAAGGAGATTCGACCGAATTGCGTCCAGCATACATTGAAAAATGGCAAGCATATTTATGTGCTTGGTGAAGGTCGCCTGGTCAATTTAGTGGCGGCGGAAGGGCACCCCTCGGAGGTAATGGATATGTCCTTTGCTAATCAGTTTATGGCGATGATGTTCCTGGCTAAGAATGGAGCCCATTTGGAAAAAAAGGTCTACGACATCACCGAGGAGCAGGACCAGGAAATTGCCACGTTGAAGCTTAAAACCATGGGCATTGGAATAGATTATTTAACCGCCGCACAGATCCGTTATCGGACAGCTTATAGCGAAGGGACTTAGGTGTAACGAAAGGATAATTTGTTAAACCGACTTCGTCTGAACAAGAGGGTTTATTCATATCTTTTATTACTGCTGCTTTGGTGGGTAATCGGCTGTGAGTTCGAGGTGCCCACCCTGCCGCGCTTGCCAGCTCGCTGGAATTCAAAGCTGATTCTGCCACTGCTGCATAAAACCTACCGGTTTGCCGATCTAATAGCTGATCCTTCTGATTCGACCACCAATCCAATTTATGCCCGTTCCGATTCGCAGATGTATTATTTTAAAGTGGATTCTTCTGAACAGACCATCAAAATTTCGCCGGATTATCGGAAGATACCAACCCTAACAATTTCCAAAAGTATCAGGCTGGCATCCGCCATTAAAGCTGCGGTCAACCAACCTGTTCCATTCTATCGGACAAATTTAGGGCGTGAAATTGATCAGGAGAATAATGAAGTGATTTTTGGGCAATTGAATAGCGACGCCGGCACCGCAAATTTTATTCAGATTAATGCCTTATTAGTAGGGGACACTTTACCCAATGAGATTGAAATAGGAATTGTGGCCCATAATTTCAAGAATCACCTCCTGGATACGTTATGGGTTGACACCTTAACGATTCCCCTCGATAGTACTGAGGGAACATTAATACTGAATGTTGCTCAGGATTCGTTAATCAGCCGGGATCGGTCCACAGTCCTGGATTCTCTGACGTTTGAATTTGCGATTCAGATTAAGGATACTCTCCGCGAGAGATTGTCTCAAACTTTGCAGTTAAGCGTTGAAATTGGTGAGCTCCACCTTGATTCCTTTTATGGTCGCGCAAAAGCCAATGGATATCTAAATCCCTTGGTTTTTAAGAACAATCCACCCGGTGCAAGCAATATCCTTTTCGATTCGGCGATGGTGGATTTTTCATTGGGAACCTTTGGGGATTTTGATTCCGTAGACTTCCGCATTATCGGGGTGAAACGCTTTACCGCCGAAACCAGTGTCAATTCAAGTTTTGATTTGGTTAGTTCGAGTTATCGGGTTGCAATTCCGACGATTATGGCTAATCTCCCCGATAGTATTAAATTTAATATTGAAGCTAGTTTACCGCTTGGTACATATAATGGCAGTTTAGATTTAAATGCTGTTGCGCATCAATTAACTATAGATACTTGTTCAGTTTGGGCTCCTTTACGAATCATGGTGCGGGATACCATTCGGATGCGAGCTGCCCAGCCAACCCGGTTTTTTATTGCTGACAGCCTGACCCGGGCGAAAATTGTCAATTCCCAGGATGGTGCCGAGTTTGACATCTATGTAACCAATCAAACCCCATTTGCTGGTTCGATCTGCCTGCTGATCGGGAATTATGATTTCTTTCCATCCGACACAACGGAACTCGAATGGAATAATAATTACCAATATATCAATGATACTTTATATTATATTGCCGCGGATACTCAAAGAGTAACTATTGATACTCTGGCGCTTTTCGATTTGCCTTTACCCGGGGCAGTCGGTGAGCAGTATATTATGGCGGATTCCAGCGCTCTGGGGCTGCTGGGGGACACCTGTTATTTTCTGCCAAAGTTCGTTATTTCATGTGCGGATACGAATGCGATTCGTTTGAAGACCAGTTATGCGATTGACATCAAATCCTATCTGAATTTGTTATTCGATGCGACGGTATTTAATCAATCGGTCGAGGACACCACGCAATAAATGAGGCTTAGTATTCTAAAGCGCAATATCGTTAGCCGCAAGAGTCTGCGGTTGGTCGGTCTGATATTGCTTATGCTGGTGTGCGGTTCGCTTGGTGGTTTGCGAGCTCAGACTCCGGCGCATGCCCGGGCGGTGGCGCTGGGTGGTGCATTTACGGCGATTCCGCAGGGAGTGTTTAGTGTGAGTACCAATCCGGCAAACCTCGCCTATCCTTCCGCCTATTCCACCTATTTTTATCTGGGCGGTCTCGATTGGCAGATGACCAATAACTTCTACTCGTTAGTGACGAGCGCCAGGTACGGCGGTAAGGATTTGACGGCGGACGATGGTCGGCTGCAAGAGGAATTTATTGATGATCTACCTAAAAATGGCTGGCGCATGAATACCAGCTTTGGGTTACCCATTCCAATTATCAATTTTTCGATGGGCAATAAGGCATTTACTACGAATGTCCTGTATGTTACCGATTATTATATTTCAAAACCCGCTCTGGATATTATTTTCGGGAACTGGCAGAAAGATGGAGCCTATGAAACCGATTTGCGGATTGATGCAATGACGGCGATTGAATATGCCTACTCGATGGGTATTCCATACGAAAGTATTGCCTTTGGTTTTACGGTGAAATATATCCAGGGATTGGGATACTATGGGCTTGATCCCAAACACAATAGCGGTCTGATTGAAGTAGACACTGCCCGATTTGTGCTGACCGGTTCCGGTGATTATCTGTTCCGTGAGTCCAATACCGGGATGGGCATTGGTGTTGATTTAGGGATCAGTTATCGGGATAAAAGTGGATTGGATCTCGGCTTATGTGTTCAAAATATTGGAGCTAATATCAAGTGGAATAAATCAGCCCTGTTTTCGGAATCTATGGGAACCGCTATTTTGGAGTTAATGGGAGGTCAGGTTAAGAACGGCTTGATCCGAAATACGAATCTTGATTTGCCCTTTGAGGGCGAATCGTATCATTATCAGTTTAAGCTCAATGATGTTACCATGAGTGAATTTTTCGAGGGCGATAGCGGTTATAGCCATTTCTTTACCAGCAAGAGAGAGATTTCCAACGGAGACTCATCAGTATTTCGCACCAGATTACCGTTAGTTTTACGGGTCGGATTAGCCAAACAGATACGTCCGGATTTGCTTGTCATTAGTGATTTTTCGACTAGTTTTCAGGATCGTTTTAATTATCGTAAAGGCTGGTGCTGGTCAATTGGTCTGGAATATTCCTATCTTCCCAAAACTCCTTTTCGCTTGGGCTTAGCCCTGGGTGGCATTGGTGGTTGGGAGATTGCCCTGGGTAGTGGTCTCCATTTAGGTTTCGCCCATCTGGATTGGGCAATCGGGTTGCAACAAGGTCTCTGGCTGCATACGACTAAAGGAATCCATTTTGCGGTCAGCAGTTACTTTACCGGTAAACGCAAATCTTAAACTGGATTTCATCGAGCTGCAAATTCAGTAAGATATAAAATATTGTGATACCACTTCAAATTTCTCATCAAGTAAAGTCGCTGGTAGCTTTAGGAGTAATCATCCTGATCTGGCTCGGCTGTACCTATGAGCCGCTATCGCCACCGGAAATGCCGACTTTCTATCAGACCATCAACTTACCACTGACCGACGTCACCCTCTATCTCGCCGATCTGGTAGATTCGACTAATCATATTTTTGGTGACACCCTGGCGGATTTACTTTATTTCGAGTTTGATGGTGAATTGGATACGGTGACTCTGACTGAGGACATTTTCGTGATTCCGACTGCCACTGAGGTCGCTTTTCAACAGGATTTTAGTAATCTTAGTGGCCAGAATCAACCGGTTTCGATTGCGGTGCCGCTGACCTTGAAATTATCAACTATGTTTGATTTGCCCCTTCCAGCAGATAACGATATACCTTTAGACTCACTCCCGCGGGTGAAATTGATGGATTCCAAGAGTTCTTATAAAATATTTGATAAAAATGGAGTTCCCTATTTTGCCAGAGTGGACTATCTGACCATCGGTGAGGGTACTTTCGGTTCGACGATTGAAAACCAAATGCTGATGGATTTGGACTCGGTGAACATTCAGCTGCGCAACTCGGATGAAAGTCTCATCGCCGAAAACTTTTATGCCATCATCCCCACCGGTGAAACCAGTTCCCAAAGTGACGATTTAAATAATAAAGCGATTGGTGATTCGATCACTATTTCCATTTCTGCTATCCTGGCGGGTACCCATGGGCAACCAGTGATCATTCCGGCGGGCAGTGATCCCTATCTGACAATTACGGTAAATATGGAAATTAATGATATCGAAAGCTTTACCGGCAAACCGCTGCCAATAACCCAACGCATTGCTCAGGCACTTCCCGAATCTAACATGAAAATTTATCGGGGCATTTTTGGCGAGACAATTACCCAAAGTCCGGACACTAATCAGATTAATTGGGAAATTGTAAATGACTTGCCACTTAATCTGAAAATGGAGTTAGAATTTCAGAATTTTTATACCGAAACAGGCGAATTTACAATTAGTTCGATTCTGAATGCGGAAGCGAGTGAAGCTAATTTCAAACGCTTGGACCTGGATACCCTGAGAAATCCCGATCCAACGACGGTGGTTGATTCTTTTATTGTAATTACGACGGTTAACATCCTCGACGATCCCGGTGATACGGTAGCTACCATACCGGTAGATATCGAAGGGCAGCTCGGTTTTACCATGTCTATCTCTAACATGAAGTTTCAGGAGATTTCATGCAAATTTGATAAATCGTTCGATATACCCATACCTCCGCTGACCATTAAGGATATCCCCGCCGGATTTGGCGATGTCAATTTTGGAAATGTATTTTTAACACTTCATTTTTATAATGATATCCGAGTCCAATTCGATTTGAATTTTGATATTGAAGGACGCAGGGCGGAGCGGAAAGAAGTAATTCACCAGGGAGGAACGATTGCCGCCGGTGAAGCCGAAAGGGAAAAATATTCCAGAGTGGATTTAGATATTGCCCAGGTATTTAACATGGTACCGGACTCGATGATAATTTCGGGAATGGCGTCTATTCCCCCGAATGACATCTCGATCTTACGGGTTAATAAAAAATTTTGGGGCAGGTATGAGGTGGTAGTTCCTTTTACGGTAAAAATGAACAAGATGACTTTTATCCCGAATAAGTCTAATAAGCTTTCCGCGGTGGATAAAACCACCCGCCAGCGGATTCGGGGAGGGTTAATTGAAGCTGCAATCATCTCCTTAGTCGAAAATGATTTTCCGATTTCCGGAGAGGTTAATGTGCTGATTTCAACCTATGATTATTTTCCATTAGAACCGGGAGTTGCCGACTCCGGTTACGTCTGGAATGCAAC
>CAZAKO010000027.1:0-1849 GCA_964485745.1 uncultured bacterium | reverse complement strand
ATTATTTTCCATTAGAACCGGGAGTTGCCGACTCCGGTTACGTCTGGAATGCAACTAATGATACCCTTTATGCCATAACCGATACCGGGCTGGTCGAATTTACGATTGATACCCTGGCAACAATTGAGTTGCCGGATCCAATTATAAATGACACTGACTTTCGGGTTAAAACTCCAGGAGTTGTGCGGCGAACATCGGTAATTGATTCAATCAAGGTTGAAAACCTGATTGGTGAAGCGGATCACTACATCCGTCCGCGGGTTCATTTCAACAGTACCGATTCCTTAGTTACCGTAGGGTATTATGACCAGATCAGCATTCTGACTATTTTTAGCCTGACGCTGAATACGACAGCCGTTTTTGGTTCGGGTGGCTCGGAGGAAGATACCGTGACTACCGAGAGTCTGGAAAAAGTATTTAGCTCGCCTAATCCAAAAGAAAGTAGTTGTGCGAAAATTAGCCATTAGTCTTTTAACAAGTGTAATCCTGATCTACTTGGTACAGGCGCAAACCCGGCGCGATCCGCGCGGAATGGCGATGGCGGGTGCTTATGGGGTTGTCGCCCGCGGTCTATTTACAATTGATTACAATCCGGCCAATCTGGCTATTCCGCATGAGTACGATTCCTATCGTGTCTGGGGTGCCGCCGCAACCAGTTTTACGAATAGTTTTCTGTCGTTGAATAATTATACGAAGTATAATGGGAAAGACCTCGAAGCCGATGATGGTGAATTAAAAGAAGATTTTTTAGCCGAGATCCCGGATGAAGGTTGGCGGATTTATACCGATTTGCATCTGCCCCTGCCTTATATTAATTCATCACATAACAATAAGGCTTTCACCTCGGATTTTATTGTTATTGGTGATCTCGGACTACCCAAGGGATTGGTTCAATTCCTTTTCAACGGCAATCCTGTTGGTAAGGAACTTGATCTTAAGTTTCGCGAAGAGTTTCTAATGCTGAATCAGTGGGCTTACTCCTTTGCGATTCCGGTCAGAGATATCTTTATGGGGTTTAGCTTTAAGTATCTTCAAGGGTTCAGTTATTTAGGCGTTAATCCCGATTCGTCCTACGGTTCAGTTAATACTTATTTTGAACAAGGTAAGTGTTATATTGCAGGCGGCGGACGTTACCTGTTTCAGCAGTCGGTGGGTGGGCGCGGCTTTGCTTTGGATTGGGGAATTACTTCTAAGGAAGTTAATGGCTATCGTTTCGGTCTTGCGATTACCAATCTCTTTGGGCGGATTACCTGGAATAAGAAAACCCTGACTTCGCGTTTGTTTGGCAATAAGGGTTTTTTCCTGGGCGGCGAACACTTTGTCTATGAATTTCAGGTCAACGAAGCCCGGTTTGATAAATTTTTCGGGAAGTACAAGTTTCGGGATATCTTTCCCGGGAAGGGCAGGTCTTTCTCCGATTCGACCGAATTTGTGATGCGTTATCCGGCACTGCTGCGCTTCAGCCTCTCCAAGTGGCTCGACAATGGAATTTTATATGCGACCGATTTTGTCGTAGGTTTTGAGGACCGCTTATACTCCTTCGGAAATTGGAAATGGTCCAATGGAATCGAATTCATCCGCTCGCCGCGCTTTCCGTTGCGGGTAGGGGTTTCATTCGGTGGCTGGAAGCATCGCGAATTGACTTTCGGCAGTGGCTTTAATCTGAGTTTTATCCACATCGATTGGGCACTCGGGTTGAATCACGGTTTGTGGTTTACCACCTCAAAGGGAGTTAATTTTGCGATCTGTGCCTATACGACCGGGAAAAATAAAGATTTCCAGAAAGAGAATAAACGCTAAGGCGCAAAGGTTATCGCAAAGAGCACAGAGTAGGCCTATGCGGGGAATA
>CAZAKO010000026.1:14264-24181 GCA_964485745.1 uncultured bacterium | reverse complement strand
TGGATCGGCGCTGACTGTGAAGGGTGCTTCGAAGGCTTTGATCTTGATGTCGTTTTTGAACCGGATCAGTTTACTAATCTTGCCCTGGCGTTTGATCAGGTATTCCGGATCGAACTGAAACTCAAATGCCGTAGCTCCCCGATAGGGTGTTTGAAGCAGCGTCTGATATTTACGGGTAAGATTTAAAAACAAATTCTCGCAGAAGTGGTCTTTCTCAGTTGGGTTGAGGTAATCTAAAAAATGAACTTCCAATCCGGACCCATCTGCTTTTTCCCGTTTAGTTGAAACCGTAATCGGTGAGAGGCAGATAAATTTCATTGAATCGGCAAACTGCGGCTCCGGCAGGCTTTCGACCCGCTGAACCTGGAACCTGCCAGTGTTTCTGCCGAATCGCAAACAGAGATCCTGTTTGGCAAATAAACCGTATACTAAATGCTCGAAACTCTTCTCCGCCGCCGTGGAGTACACGAACTCGATCGTCCTGACTCTATCGAAACCTGCGCCGGTGAAGCAATATGGCATTACCTTCAACTGCGAGAAGGTGAAGAGCTTGAATCGCTTAGGGGAATTAACATCCGCGCGAAATCCCTCCTCATGCAGGAATTCGGCATATTTCCGCGACGATTGCCGGATAAGTTTATAAATGATACTGTGCAGGGGATATTGATAATTAAGTGGAATAAAGAGCGGTTTTTCCGATACAGCCTTGATTTTCAGCCTCAAACCTCTTTAATCCTCCATTGATAAAAGCCAGAAACAATAAACCCAATCGCTGCTGATTTATCACCGATTTTTCTACAGCCGTTAGTTAATGAAAAAATGCTACAAAAGCCAGAAAAAAATTCAGTAATTGGGATTTTTACTGATTCATTGATTTCAGGAATTCGCGGTTATTTTTGACCCGCTTCATCTTTTCTAATAGAAATTCCATCGCTTCGACCGGATTCATTTCAGCCAAGAGTTTGCGCAAGATCCACACGCGTGCCAGCTCTGCCGATGACAGCAGTAGTTCCTCTTTGCGCGTACCCGAACGGTTCACGTCAATTGAAGGAAAGACCCGCCGATCACTCAGCCGCCGATCCAGTACCAACTCCATATTGCCGGTTCCTTTGAACTCCTCAAAAATGACGTCATCCATCCGGCTGCCGGTATCAATCAAGGCGGTGGCAATGATCGTCAGACTGCCGCCATCTTCGATATTTCGGGCCGAACCGAAGAAACGTTTCGGGCGATGCAGAGCGTTGGCATCAATCCCACCCGAGAGAATCTTGCCGCTATGGGGCACAACGGCATTATGCGCCCGCGCCAACCGGGTAATGCTGTCTAACAGAATAACCACATGATAGCCGAGTTCGACCATCCGCTTTGCCTTCTCCAGCACCATATCTGCCACCTGAACATGGCGCTCGGGCGGCTCATCAAATGTGGAACTGACGACCTCGGCTTTCACCGAACGTTCCATGTCCGTCACCTCTTCCGGTCGCTCATCGATCAACAACACAATCAGAATAATTTCCGGATGATTGGTCGTAATGCTGTTGGCAATCTGCTGCAGCAGGATCGTCTTACCGGTCTTGGGTTGAGCCACGATCAAGCCTCTCTGCCCCTTACCAATCGGACACAACAGATCCATTACTCGCATCGAAAGGTTCTTTGAATCAGTTTCCAGCTGCACCCGGCTCTGGGGATAGAGTGGAGTCAGACTATCAAAGGACCTCCTCGATTTAATCTCCTCGGGATCCATCATATTCACCGCATCAACCCGGAGCAATGCAAAAAACCGCTCATTATCCTTCGGGGGACGAATCTGCCCCGAGACAACATGACCGGTACGCAATCCAAAACGTTTAATTTGTGACGGGGAGACATAGACATCATCAGGACCCGGTAGGTAACTGAACTCCTCGGAGCGCAAAAATCCAAATCCCTCATCCATCACCTGAAGTACACCCTGAGAGAAAATGCGTCCCTCTTTCCGGGTACTGGTTTCCAGAATCTTATAGATTAAATCCATCTTTTTAAGACCGGTATGTTCGGGGATCTCCAATTTGACCGCTATGTCGGTCAATTCCTTAATCTTCATAGATTGAAGCAGCGCAACTGTCAGCTCTTTTTCCATAAGTGATTCCTTGTATTACAAAATAAGTTAAATAAGTGATTTCATACTGGGTAAGTCAGAAAATGCGGTCTAATAAATGCACTATAAAATTAAAACAGATATATGTATTTGTCAAATGTTTATTTTGAAAAATTTATAGACAACTGGCGCGATGTAATGACTGCCAAGGATCAGTAAACTATCATCAGAGCTTAAATTTTGAACAACCCTCTGCAACACCTTAGTCAGCGAAGGTTCCACTACCACGCGCTCGGCTGCCAACTGATGCCGAACTTCCTGAGCTACCTTGTCGGCTGGTGCCGATTTACCATTAGGAATTTCGGATATATAAAGCCGGTCGGTTATCCTGCTTAAGATTTCCCCTAAAGACACTATTCTTTTTTTCTCGCCCAACGTCAGAATAATTTGAAATTTCCGGTCAGGCAATATCTTCTGCAGTGAGTTCGCGACACAGTTAATCCCGTGCAGATTGTGCCCGACGTCATATAGTATCAGTGGCTGGCGGGATAAAACTTCGAGTCTTCCATGCCAGGTAGTTCTTTCAACCCCTTGCCGCACTTGCTCGGGAGTTAACATTATTTTATTTAATAATCTGAGCCCGGCGATTGCCGTTTGCAGATTGATTATTTGATAAGCGCCAGATAGATTAAACCGGACCTGATTCAATTGCCAATCACCGGATTGGATATTGACAATTTGACCCTCGATAAATTGTTGCTCAACAGCTACGCCACAAAGTTGGGGAGCATAGTAATAATCTGCCAATCGGCATTCAATATCCGCTTTTAAAATTTTGCGAACATAGGCCGATTGAGCAGCCACCAGGCAGGTAACACTATCCTTGGCTATGCCCGATTTTTCCCGGGCAATCTGGGCCAAACGGTTACCCAGAAATTCCTGGTGGTCCTTCCCAATTGGAGTGACAATCGTCAGCAACGGCTGCAGCACATTCGTGGCATCCAGTCGTCCACCCAGACCAGTTTCGATTACGGCTAAATCAACCTTTTGACGCTTAAAATATTCAAATGCCATCGCCGTTGTTACCTCAAAAAAGGTGGGGTCTATCTCCTCGATGAATGGACGATACTTACGGATAAACCGGGCGATATCGGCATCACTGATTTTCTCATCGTTAACCCGGATTCTTTCATTAAAAGTAACTAAATGAGGTGAGGTATATAAACCGACAGAATAGCCGGCACTCCGCAAAACCGAGGCAATTATGGCACAGGTTGAGCCCTTGCCATTGGTTCCGGCTACATGGATTGTCAGTAGGCTTTGCTGGGGATTGCCCAACCGGTCTAAAAATGCTTCAACCCGTCGCAGCCCCGGCTTAATCCCTTTGCTATTTAGAGCATAAAGATAGGCTAAATCCTTATTAATCGTCAATCTATTTGAACCCGAATTTTAATCGAATTATTCGTCTATATTGACCCGCCTGACGTTAACCAAGGGGCAACCCAATAACCGCTGGGCTACCTCTTCAAACTTCTGCGGAAAATCACTGACATAAAACAACTGGCTGGTTACTGAAGGATTATCATTCAGCAATCCTTGATGTTGCATCACCCGGCGAACCTCCCCAGCTGTCTCGATGGCACTATCCACAACCTGAATACGTCCGTCAAGCACCTTGCTGATCGTGGTTTTAATTAAGGGATAATGAGTACACCCCAAAATCAAGCAATCAATTTTTTTAAGCAATAGCGAAGTCAAATATATCCGGGCAATCTCCTCCGTTACCGGAGAATCAAGCCAGCCCTCTTCCACCAGCGGCACAAACAGGGGACAGGCTTGGGTAAACACCTTCACCTTGCTATCCAGAGATTTTAAGATAGCTGGATATTTTCCAGCGGCAATCGTGGCGCTAGTGCCAATTACGCCAATCCTTTTTGAATGGCTCAATCGCAATGCTGCGTTTGCGCCGGGTTCGATTACTCCAACAACCGGCAACCCGGTAGTATCTTGAATCAGCTCCAAAGCGACACTGGAAACGGTATTGCAGGCGATCACGATGAGTTTAACTCCTTGTTCCTCCAGAAAACTAACTACCTGCAGCGAAAATCTGCGGATCGTATCGGCACCTTTATTACCATAGGGCACTCGCGCCGTGTCGCCGAAGTAGATAATTGATTCATTGGGTAGCTGCTCCTGCAGCTGTCTAACTACCGTCAGCCCACCCAGACCAGAATCGAATACGCCAATTGGTTGCTCTTTTGGATTAGCTGCCGGCTGCAATGGATCGGTCACATTCCTCCTTAAATTTCAAAATACTCCGATAAATAGCTTCGGCAATTGCTTCCCGGTGTTTGCTACTACTTAATTTGCGTGCCTCCTCCCGGTTAGAATTGAAACCCAATTCACATAAGACCTTGGGCATATCAGCCCCAACCAAGACATAAAAACCAGCCTGCTTTACTCCCCGGTTTTTCTGCTGCACCCACTCACTAAAATTATCTGACAAAATACTCGCAAAAAGCTCACTATCCTTCATATTGACCGAATGAACCATGTTCGCCAGAATATTAGTAATATCATCATAACCAGCATAACGAACCTTATCTTCGACCTCTTCCAGCTGGATTACCGAATTTTCAGCTTCCGCGACTCTAATCGCATCCTCTGAACGTCCCGGACGCAGTAAATAAAATTCAACGCCATCAGCCGAATTGTTATTTTTAAGTCCATTAACATGCAGACTGATAAAGATTTTTCCATTGGCTTTGTTCGCAATTTCCGCCCGTTTCCACAACGGGATAAATTCATCAGTTTTACGGGTATACACTACCTTCAGATTATGATGTCGCTCAAGGCGCTTACCAACCCTAAGGGCAATATCCAGAACGATATCTTTCTCGTCCATATAGCCCCAACGTCCCGGCGTTCCGGGATCTTTGCCGCCGTGCCCGGGATCCAGAACGATAGTATCAATTATCCAGGCGGTTTTGGCTTCCTCGATTTTGCGCTTAATATCACGATCAAGCGGTAAAAAGAGCGATAGAATTATATCGCTAGTTCGTAAATCGTAATGAGCATTAGCTGATTTGAACTGACGGTTCAGCCGAAACCCTAACTGGACCGATGAGCCCACTGCGATGGCTTCAACTCTTTGAAAAGAGTTGGTCGGATTGATGGCCGAGAGGGCAAGCGAATCTCCGGTAGCCCCATAAATCGTCATGAAAAGCCAATCACTACCTTTAAAAAAGGTCGTTAAATCCGCATCCGTAAAAGTACCCTCGGCACCAATCCGCACCGTCACTCCATTGGCTTTTTCCTCATAACGGATCCCTTTAATTTGCGCTAGTCCAGGCTTTCTGACTTTCCATAATAAATCCGAGTGATCTACGGTATTTGCGACAACTCGCATCGGTTCTTTCTCTGCTGCAATGGAATATTGTACGGACGGAATTGATTTTTGTTTAATTAATTCCAAAAAAGAATTTAGCGGAACATAGACCTTATCATCAATCAGCAATGCCGGATTAGACAGCTGGAAAATCTGAGCATCAAACATGATGAAATTGTTGTTAGTTGTAATTTTGATCTTATGCTGCGGGAAAAACAAAACGATTTTCCCGCTTTCCCGGCGATAAAAAGTTCGGACATCAAAAGCCGCCGCAAAATCTTGAGCCGAAAGATACTTGGTATTGCCGATTTCCAAAATCTGAATCAGCCGATCGGGATTCCTGACCGGCGGCTGTTCAAGCTTAAGGTAAGCGGCACCGACTACTTTCAGCGCAGCTACGATAAATATCAAAAGGAATATATGATAATTCTTCATTTCAATCGGCAGGAAGTTACAAACTCCCCATTCATAAATCAACCATCAACTGTATTTCAAGGATTTGAGATTTTATAAAATTTCGTGTTTCCATATTTCTCCGGAACTGGGTTTTCGAGGTCAGGGATAATTCAAACACGTCTTGAAACACTTTTTGGAAAGTCAGAAACCAACGCCAGCCGGTTCCGCTAAGCGACACCATTCCGAAGCGCAATGGAGTGCCAGGCTCATATAAATAGATTCGCGCCCGACCATCTGTGGTATAAAAATGAGTCGTTCCGCCGGTCAGCTTAATTCCACTATTAGCTCGAGATTCAAGATAGACACTAAGGGCTGAACCATCCGCCCGGCTCGATTCCTCCCGGATTTCGACCGCCGTTCCCCGCACTGACAATCGGCAATTCGTTGAACAAGCATAGCGGGAAGCAACGGATATTTGCCTGCGGCTTGTCGTGCCACCCTGCGACTCTAAAATCATCTCCCGTTTTAAACGAACCTCGAAAAAATGCCGATCCTGCCAATGGCGATTGATCGCCAGCTGGGCTTCGGAACCTCGAGGCGGGTCTATACCAGCCTCGAAAGACCGATTTTTGCGATAAAAATCAATTACGGCGCTCAGCCAGTATTGTTTCAACAACCTTGCCTGTCCGCCAATGTATACTCCCCTTTCATTCGCCAACGACGATGAATACTCTTTCATCACACTGCCCAGCGGCGTCTGAAAATAATCCGAAAAATAACGCAACTGAAGTCCAAATTTAAGATCACCAAGCTTTAAATAACACCCCTCCACAACAGCGTATTCCTTAGAATTTAATACCGCCAGTTCACCGGCGAGTGACCAATCCGACCAGGAAAATTTCTGATACAGCGAGTAGCCGCCAACTACCGTCGAACCGGCATAAAGCTGCACCGGATAGTCATAACGCGATTGAAAAGCCATCAATCCCAATTCCAGATTCGACCCGGTGTAATACCCAGCAATACCACCGGTTAATTCACCTAAACAATCCTTGCCCATTATTTCCGAGTCGGTTACATGAATCCCGGAACTGCGCAAGGTGACCACAAGGGTATCATCGAGCGCAGCATCCAATGATCGCCGCGACCCAAAGGAGCACAGCTTAAACCGCCCCAGCTGATATTTGAGATTCAAGCCGTAAAGAAAGCGATTTTCATCCGTACTGAGATATTCACTAAAGCGCGGCTCACGAGTGAGGAGATTGCTGGCAATACTGGTACCTTTACCCATGATTACCTGGGAAGAAAAAATTAATCCCTTACCCCAACTAAAACGATAAGCCCCTCCGCCGACATCTAAATTCTCTAATATCCGGGGAGCTCGGAAAGTTAAATTATAATAATCCCAAACAGACTTTTCTCCGGCATCCCTTTCTGCCACAATTCCGATCATTCCCCGGCGTTGATCCTTTATTCTACACCGTTGGAGATTCTTGTTCAGATCAATTTGCGGACTGGCCGACAGTGAAACAAAGTTCTGCATTGATACCTCTGCCCGCGAAACATCGGAGGGCATAATAAAAAACCGCCGAGTGATCTCGGCCTCATCCGCACTGAAACCATGCAAGCGCTTCAAATCTTGCCAGTCCCTTAGCTTTACCTTTCGTTTTTTTAAATCTAACAACTTGTCTTTGAGACGCTCATTCAATGGCAAAAATTCAATATCTGTTACCCCACAAGATTCCCAATCTAACGGATTTGCTAACCATTCCTCAAGGATCTGCTCGATCTCTTCTGCTGAACGGTTTGAAAAATCCAGTAACTGATCCAATACTGATTCTTCGATGTAATCACTACCCTGTAAACAAACAGTCCCTAACAAGATAGTTGTGACGGCGACGATAATCTTTTTCAAAAACACAAGCCGCATCCTACATAGATTGTCCCGGGTAAGACCATGTGGTGCAGATAAGCCGCATCACAGCGTAACCCTTTCCAGTAAAAGGAAAATCCACCAGCCAACCGATCCGGATTCAACTGCACTCCCAGCCGAATGTCCAGAAAGGGAAGTGTCTTAATGCAGATACCTGTCCGTGGCGTAAACGGAAAGCCGGTATCTTTGAATACCTCAACATCCCATTCCAGCTGCCGATGGGGCTTCAGCTGCATACCAAGACTAAAACACTCCGGCAGGTGCTCAATCTTTGAGTAAATTTTCGGTTGGTTAACATTTTGAAATAATACCGCTAACTGGATGGTGCGGCTCAAATAATATTTTGTGCCAAACGACAATCCTATCGTCCCCGACATACCATAGTTAGCAATATCAATCTGAAAATAGTTCGCTGCAACACCTATCGCCAAATAATCGCGATATTGGATTGCCCAGGATAACTCCAGTGTATTTTCACTATAAATGGAATTTCCGAAAGACCGCAAGACCAAACCCAGTGCCCGATGACGAATCGTAGTCCAGCTGCAATATGCTTCATAACAATCCAGCCCCTTGATCCCATATAAACGACTATAATCAAAACGGATTAACCTGCCTACCTGCTCCGTATTAGCAGCCGGATTGGGTGAGGATGGTAAAAGTGATACTATACCACCTAAGGCAATTAACTGCGGATTGATCGATTGAATTTCAAAGGCAGCAAAAGCACTTTCTAAGCCGAGAGATAATATTAATATATGTTTTGGAAGTCTCATCTGATTGAAAATTAGATTACCTGCCTCTCTCGAGACAGTAATACTCAAATTGCTATTTATTTGCTGACAGCCTGCCTGATTTCAACAGGCATCGCTACCAGTATTACTCACTTAAAATTAATCGGTAATCCTGATCCGGGATTTTTATCATTTTTTCTTTTTGTCCTCTTCCCCGAGCTCATTCTTACGTTCTCCCCGCGGGACAAAAGTATTCAGCTTCTCCCTGACGATTAAGGGGTGATCCCGGTTGTGCAGACAGAGAATTCCCTCAATCATAAATTCTTTCATCATGATTTCCTCATCCGAGCGCCGTTTCAACTTCCCGCCAATCGGAATAAAAAGCAGGTTTGCCAGAATCAGCCCGTAAAAAGTGGTTAGCAATGCCAAACCCATACCACTCAACAGCTCCTTAAATTGAGTCCCGACGTCGAACTCGAACGCGGTGGCAATGTTTGCCACTGCCGCAGAAGTCACACCCCCGGTGAAATTCTTCATCATCACGATCAGCCCAACAATCGTTCCCACCATGCCAAAAGCCGGGGCATAGGTCCCCATATAGAAGAATATCTCCTGACCAATTGTATGCCGCTTCTGCATATTAGCCAATTCTAAATTTAGATAATTCCGCAGGCGCTCCTGGTCCTTCTCATTGATGGCCAGCTCAATCCCATTGCGCATAAAGTTATCTTCAACCTGATTCAGCTCGCCCTCAAGCGACATCAGGCTCTGGCGCCGGGCTTTCGCCGCTAAATCGGTAAATTGATCAATTACCTTTTGATAGCCTCCCTTAGTCCCTTTAAAAGCATTCTTTACTACACCAAAGACGCCCCAGATATTTTTTAACGGATAATTAATAAAAGTCGCGGCAAGTGTTCCCCCCAGCACCAGCGTTAACGCCGGGAAATTCCAGAAATATTGAGCTGCACCACCTTTGGCAGTTATGGAGAAAGCCAGTAAAGCAATCCCGGTCACGAGTCCGATTAAAGTAGCAGCGTCCATGTCATTCCTTTGGAGTTTTCAAAATAATCCTATTGGTAACTAATTTAAATTATCACTATCACAATATCATTATTTTTTTGAAGAGCGTTCGATGACTCTGAAGACCTTTTCACCCTTTTTAGCCATACGGTATTTCTCCCGAGCCAGTTTTTCGATATAGCTCAGATCACTTTCTAACCGTCGCCTCTCCGCCAAAAGTGAATCCTGTTCAACCATTAACTGTTTGATGTGAGCTTGAATCTGCTGCTTTTGGCGATTCACCTGGTAAATCTGATACAAGCCATAATCGCCAATAACAAAGAAGATCAGGAAAACCGCAATTAAGGATAAGCCCCCCAGAATCCAGTA
>CAZAKO010000026.1:0-14164 GCA_964485745.1 uncultured bacterium | reverse complement strand
AAAATGATTCAAAGATTGGCTGTATTAACCAGTGGCGGGGATGCTCCCGGAATGAATGCCGCCGTCCGGGCGGTCGTTAGAACGGCAATTGATGAGGGTATTTCTGTTTTTGGAATTCACAGTGGCTTCGAGGGATTAATCACGGGGGAAGTCACGTCCCTGAATCGCCGTTCGGTTAGTAATATCATTCAAAAAGGCGGGACTTTTTTAAAAACCTCTCGGAGTGAGGCTTTCATGCATAAAGCCGGTCGGAAACAGGCTCATGAGGTATTAAAAGAATGGGAGATCAATGATCTGATTGTAATTGGCGGCGATGGTAGTTTCCGCGGAGCCCATGCCCTTTATTTGGAACATGGTGTCAACGTTATCGGAATCCCCGGCACAATAGATAACGACATTTACGGAACCGATATTACCATTGGTTATGATACAGCCGTGCATACCGCTTTAGATTCGATCGATAAAATCCGGGATACGGCGGCTTCACATGACCGGATATTTCTGGTGGAAGTAATGGGGCGCCATGCCGGTTTTATCGCCTTAGCAGTTGGAATCTGCGGCGGCGCCGAGGAAATCTTAGTACCCGAAAAAGAAACCACCATGGATGACATTGGTGCACTTATCAAAGATTGGTCCAAAAGCGGTAAAACCAGTAGTTTGTTCGTGGTCGGCGAGAAACATAAGCTCGGCTCGGCTACCGAAATCGCCCAGAAAATTAAGGAATTATTTAACGTCGAATGTCATGTCTGTGTCCTGGGACATACCCAGCGCGGCGGCAGCCCGACAGCCACCGACCGCCTCTTAGCCAGTCGGCTGGGCTATTATGCCGTTTTAGCCCTCCAGGAAGGAAAAACCGATGTCATGGTGGGCTGGTGCAATAACGCGATTACCTACACCCCATTAGCCGCAACCTGGGAGAATAAAAAACCGCTGGATCCGGAACTGCTCAAGATTTATCGGATATTATCCTATTGATCAGAAATTAACATCACTAAAAACGAGTCTGACTGGCTCTTAAAATCAGCGGAGCTTGAAAAAATGATTACGAAGCGAGATTTTTGTTCCTGGAAACCACCAGCTACCGAGAAATTTTATTTTTATCGAGGGAAATTTCTTGACATTTAAAAGATTGTCGTGTAACATAAGACCAACAGAGGAAACAACAACCAATTAGGAGGATTTTATTATGGCAGAGAAAGTTAAAAAATGTGGCGTGAAGAAGGAAAAAGGATACCTGTATTATCTTGACAAAAAGGGAAACGTAGCACGTTCAAAAATGGCCCGAGGAGGGGAGAAGGGGGGCGGCGCAACCGTCATTCGTCAGACTAATGTAAGAAGAGATGTGGGATATCTCTATTTTATTGACAAAGATGGTGATGTCGCTCGTGCTAAGATGGCTAGAGGAAGAAAATAAGTCTTTCTTTAGAAAACTGCAGCAACAAATACTGAAAGACTCCGCAATTAAGCGGAGTCTTTCTTTTATTGACAGGGATTTTCCCTAAAATTTATTATATTTATCACAATGGAAAACCGACTGAGCCGTAGAGACATTACCCTGATTCTGATTTGTCTGGCAATTCTGCTAATTTCCAGTTATATAGAAATTACCAACTATCCCCGAGCCTTTCCCGAACACTCTATTGACTTCAAAATCAATCGTCAGGAGTCAAAAGATATTGCCCTTAATTTTCTGCGATCTCTATCAATTACAACCGATTCGTTTAACCATGCCGTAGCCTTCCAATACGACAATACCGCCAAAACCTTTATCGAAAAAGAGATTGGAATCGAGGAGTCCCACGACCTGTTGACTAACGATTTTCGTCTTTGGCGCTGGACCAATCGCTGGTTCAAGCCTCTCTCCCGGGAGGAGCTTAGCGTTGGAGTTACTCCCAAAGGCGAAATAGTATCATTCGATCATCATCTTCCGGAAGAGGCGGCTGTCCCACCGCTTTCAATCGAGGATGCCCGCCATCTTAGCCAAAAGTTTCTGCAGGACAATCTGAACATCAATCTGAGCGATTGGGAATTTATCGAAGATAAAACCGAAGTGAAGCCGAATCGGGTTGATTATCTCTTTACCTATAAAAAGAAAAACGTTGAAATTTATAATGCAACCTACCGTTTCGATGTACTGGTTCAGGGAGATCAGATCGGCAAATACCACGAATATCTCCATGTTCCCGAAGAGTGGTTACGCGGTTACCAACACCTACGCTCACTGAATTCCACTACCGCTACCAGCGCTCAGGTCCTGTTTGTCCTGCTGATTGCCACTATGGTTGTTAGTTTTATCATCTATCTTTCCAGAAAACAGCTGCACTTACGAACAGCTATCTCCTTTGGAATCATTACGTTCGGCTTGAGCTTCCTATCCGACCTGAATCAGTTGCCTTCATATCTATTTGACTTCGATACCAACCAGAGTCTCGGTGCCTTTTATGGATTTTTCCTCGTTACAACTTTCCTGAAATCGCTGCTGTTAGCCTTATTAATTACTATTATCACCGGTGCCGGTGAATATCTTTATCGCAATCGCTACCCCCGGAAAATTCCTTTAGGAAACCTATTCACTGCCAGCGGCTTGCGTAGTAAATCTTTCTTTTTTAGCGTTATCATTGGTGTCTCTTTAGCTATTACTTTCATGGCTTTTCAGACCGTTTTTTACCTATCAGCAAGACGCTATGGTGCCTGGGCACCAGCCGATGTTTCCTATTCGGATATCCTCAATACCCGAATTCCCTGGGTAATGATCCTGCTTGGCGGTTTTCTGCCGGCAGTACTCGAAGAGTTCTCATTCCGCCTTTTTGCTATCCCCTTCTTTGAGAAAATCCTGAAATCCCGGGTATTGGCAATTCTCCTGCCGGCCGTAATCTGGGGCTTTGCTCATGCAAACTATCCTAATCAACCTTTCTGGATCCGCGGATTTGAGGTCTCCATTTTTGGGATTTTAGTAGGATTCATATTTCTGCGATTCGGGATTGTGGCGGTTTTGATCTGGCATTACACAATTGATGCAATCTATTCCTCAATAGTTCTGTTTCAAACCGGGGAACCGTACCTGATCATCAGCTCCGCCATTGCTGTTGGCATCATGCTGATTCCATTGGGATATAACGTCCTGATGTATCTCAAAAACCGGGGTTTTAGTGACGAGCAAACTTTGCTCTCGCCAATTCCGACGCAACTAAAAATTCCCCAGGAGACAGCTGCTCATCCAGAACCATCTTTACCTCAAATTATACCCTATACCCCACTGCCCTTCAGCCGGATCAAAACCGGAGCAATCCTCCTGCTAATTTTCAGCTTAATCCTATTCCTGCCCTATCAGCAAATTGGCGAATTTTATAACTACCCAATTACCCGTCTGGAAATTACGCGCATTGCCCAGGATTTCCTAAAAGCCAGCGGGCTCGAGCCTCATACCTATAAAATCACCTCATCGTTGGAGAATAACTACCCGGACCTCGCCGGAATGTACATTTTGGAAAATAGCTCCGTAGCAACCCTGAATCTGCTGCTTGCCCAACATTTGAACAACACAGCTGTCTGGAAAGTGCGTTTCTACCGACCACTGGAAAAGGAGGAATACCTTGTCTATCTCCATCCCCGCGAACAAAAGATCGTCGGTTTTGACCATCTGCTACCGGAAGATGCTGCCGCATTATCTCTCAATAAAGAGAGCGCGTGCCAGAAGGCTGAAAAATTTCTCAGCGATCGGGATTATCAAATATCCGACTTCAAATTAATCGAAGACTACTCTAAACAGCTGAAAAATCGCAAAGAGTATACTTTTATTTGGGAATCGAACGCCGGGCATCCCGCCAGCATCAAAAACGGGAAGCTGCGCTTAAAAGTAATGGTCAGCGGCGATGAAATTTCTTCCTTCTCAATTTACTATAAAGTCCCGGAAGACTGGGAGCACCAGAAAACACAACAAACTCTATTGGATTCTATCCGTTTGGGATTACAAATATTAACTCTTGCGCTAATTGCAATTATTTCTCTGTTAGTGATACCAAAGAGAATTAAAGTAGATACCGTGCCCTGGAAGACCACTCTGATTGTCAGTGCTATCCTGGGCGCATTTTGGCTGATCACCGAACTTGCGAATTATCCCTATGCTTTAATGCATTATAATTCCAGCTGGAGTCCGGTTATTTGGACCATCTTCTGGACGATTTTGACTTTTCTCCGCTGTCTCGCCATCTTCGGTCTGCTCTTTATCTTGCTGACGATTGTGACCATATTATTTCCAACCAGCTACACTTCACTCCGCCGGGAATTCCGTGTCCACTACTCCCGGGATGCAGTTTTCAATGCCCTCCTGATTACTGTCGGATTACTGGCAATGAATCATTTTACGAACTGGTTAAAATTAACTATCGTTCCCTATACCATTGCTCCCACTCTCCAGCTTCCCAGTTCAATTAACTATACCCTGCCTTTCGTTTATACTATCCTCAGCATTGTCACTAAAGGAATCATCTACACGGCCATTCTGGGAATAATAATCTTCTGGATCAGAGAGACAATTCCGCATCAAATTGTACGGGTTTTATTAATTACCATTCTATGTGCCATTTTCCTACCCGGCAAATTTTATAACTTCGCCGACTTTGCTACTCGATACACCAGCCAGGCAATGATCATTATCTGGTTGGGAATTGCCGTTGTCTATTTCCTGCGCAGTAATCTGCCGGCTTACCTGTACTCTTTCCTAGCCTACGTCGCCGTTACGACCGGTATCAACCTAATTAAATCCGGCACTCCCAGAGGTACTATTGGTGCTCTGCTGATTTTCATAATTGTTACTTTTTTCATCATTTGGCTACTAACTGAAAAGAGAAATATCAATATTACTGGGTTTAGTGATAATCGAGAAAGACTATGAAATCTCCTAAAACAACAAAAATTACTGATAGTGAAGCTAATCTTTTTTGTCAAATTGAAAACGAGACGCTGCAAAACGAAATTTTAAACAGCTCACCGGCATTGCAGAAATATATCGCGTTCCTGTGTGAACAGGTACGCGACCTGTTAAAAATTGGTGCCGCACTCTCTGCCGAACGTAATCTACCCAAACTACTCGAGATGATTCTAGAAGAAGCCCGGCATTTTACCAATGCCGATGGCGGAACCCTTTATATGATGAATGACGATGGTCTCTCTCTGCGCTTTGAGATTGTCCAGACTGATTCGCTCAATATCCGGATGGGTGGTACTTCGGGGAACCCAATTGACTGGTACCCGGTGCGACTCTACCTTCAGGACGGTAAACCCAATCATGCGATGGTCTCAGCTCACGTTGGCTTAACTGGCGAGGTGATCAATATTCCGGATGTCTATGATGTTAAGGGATTTGATTTCACCGGCACCCGGGCCTTCGATAGTAAAACAGGCTACCGCTCGAAATCCATGCTCGTCGTTCCAATGCGCAACCATGAGAACGAAATCATCGGTGTACTCCAGCTGTTGAACGCCCTTGACCCGATTACCAAGGACTCGATTCCCTTTACCGCCGCCGACCAGGCGCTAATCATCTCACTTGCCTCTCAGGCGGCTGTAGCCGTCACCAACACCCGCCTGATCCATGATTTGGAACAGTTATTGGAATCCTTTATCCAGGTAATCGCCTCCGCTATTGATGAAAAGTCACCCTATACCGGCGGTCATATTGAACGGGTTGCCAATCTTACCATGATGATCGCCGATTATATCAACCAAATCAACTCTAACGATCTCTATGGCAAACTGCAATTGAACAACGACGAACTGAAAGAACTACGGATAGCCGCCTGGATGCACGACATTGGTAAAATTACAACCCCGGAATACGTCGTGGATAAATCTACCAAATTAGAAACTATCTACGATCGGATTCTGACGGTCAACGCGCGCTTCGAAATATTGAAACGGGATGCGCTAATCGCAATGCTGGAACACAAGCTCCTGATTGCCGAGGGTAAATCATCAGAAAACCCAGCAAACGTCGAACAAAACTACCACACCCAAATCAAAGCCCTTGAGGATGATTTTACCTTTCTCAAGACTGCCAATATCGGCGGTGAATTTATGGCTCCGGAAAAACAGGAGCGGGTGAGAACCATCGGATCGCAACAGCTGGTCGTTAATAACGAACCCCAGAATCTGCTGAGTGAAAATGAGATCAATAATCTCTGTATCCCCAGGGGTACTCTGACCGACCAGGAGCGCGAGATTATCAATAATCATGTAATAGTGACAATCAAAATGCTCGAAAAATTGCCTTATCCTAAAAAATTACGCCATGTACCGGAATATGCCGGTGGACATCACGAAAAATTGGACGGATCCGGTTACCCCAATCATTTGACCGCAGAGCAACTATCACCTCAAGCTCGGATGATGGCTTTAGCCGACATCTTTGAAGCCCTGACCGCCAGGGATCGCCCCTATAAAAAAGGCAAAACCCTCAGTGAGGCAATGAAGATTATGAGTTTTATGGCTAAAGACAAACATATCGATCCGGAATTATTTAAAATCTTTGTCAAAGAAAAAATCTACTTAAAATATGCCCAGGAGTTCATGGATCCCAGCCAGATTGACGATGTGGATCCGGCCTTAGGACAATAAAAGTTATCAGTCTAATCCTTCAAACCTCAATCCTACCCCCTATGGAAAAGCCGCTCCATAAGCATCAAGAAGTCACCTTAAATATCGAAGACCTTGCTTTTGGCGGCGTTGGTCTTGCTCGTTATAATAGCTATATTGTCTTTGTTAAAAAAAGCCTGCCGGGACAAAAGATCAAAGCCCGAATTGCAAAGGTCAAAGCTAATTATGCCGAAGCCAAGATCTTGGAGATTCTGGAACAAAGCCCTTTTTACCAAAAAGCGCCCTGTCCCGATTTCGATTATTGCGGCGGTTGTACCTTGCAGAATCTGGCATATGATACCCAGATAAAGTTCCTCTATTCTCAGGTGCAGCAGCTTTATGAACACCTCGGCGGTTTCAACCCCATCACGGTGCTGCCCGTAATCTGTGCCGACTCGATTTTCCGCTATCGCAATAAAATGGAATTTGCCTTCTCGAATAAACGCTGGTTATCAAGAAACGACGATCTCCACCGACCGGCTGACTTCGCCCTAGGATTGCGAACGCCGAACAATTACGATAAAGCCATCGATATTGACGACTGCCTGATTGCACCACCGGAAACTGCTACTATTATTCCTCTTGTTCGCAACTACGCCCGGGATCGTCGCCTGACACCTTACGATTCCCAAAACCACACCGGTTACCTGCGGCACTTAGTTATCCGCAAGGGTATCATGACCGACCAAATAATGATTAATATCGTAACCGCCGACAATACTCCCGAAATCCTCCGACCGCTTGCCGAGCTTTTGACTAAGCAAATGCCAAATATCAGCTCAATTGTCAATACCGTTTCCCAGAATGTCAGTGGAACAACTCAGGGCGAGATTACCCATTTGCTCGTTGGACAAGCCTTTATCATCGAAAAAATTGGCGATTTGAAGCTGAAAATTTCTCCCGAATCCTTTTTCCAAACCAACACTCAAATGGCATACCGTCTCTATGAAGTCATCCGTCAATTGGCTCAACCTGAGCCTCAGCAAGTGATCTGGGATTTATATTGTGGCACCGGGAGTATCGCTCTTCACCTGGCAAGATACTGCCACGCGATATTCGGCTTTGAGGTCGTTGAAGCATCAGTCGCCAACGCTCAAGAAAACGCCAGAATGAACAATATCTCCAATACGACTTTCATAACCTTTGATTTGGTAAAACAAATCCGGACCGATTCGGATGTATTGGTCCATCTTCCTTCACCCGACATCCTGATCGTTGACCCGCCGCGCAGCGGTTTGAATTCACATTTGATCACGAAAATGCTCGAATTCCGACCACTGAGAATTGTCTATGTTTCCTGCAATCCTGCCACCCAGGTGCGTGACCTTAAGGAATTAACAACCGATAATTCCTACCGCATCACTGCCGTGCAGCCGTTGGATCTATTTCCCCATACGCCGCATATCGAAGTGGTCACGGTCCTGGAAAGGGACTAAACCAAATGCACCATAATTTCGTTTTTATTATATATTGATATTTACCAAAAATGTTTCTAAAATCCGTTAGAAATTAAACTATTAAAAAAAGAGGATACCCATGGAAGTAAAGGATAATGGTAACGGCATTAAGGTAGTTTATATTGATAGAAAATTCGATACCGTAACCGCCCCCGCAGTTGAGAATGGAATGCTGTCACTGATCAGCAAGGGGGTTCGCAAGATGATCTGTAATCTGGAAAATTGTGATTACGTCTCGAGCATGGCTTTGCGAGCAACCTTGAACGTCGCTAAAACCATGCAAAAAAGCGGCGGGCAATTTGTGCTCTGTGGTCTATCGGCTTACATCCAGGAAATCTTCGAACTAGCCGGTTTCACCCGTATTCTGACCATTGTTGATAATCAACAACTGGCTATTGAAAAGCTCAGCACTTAATTAAAATGAAAGGATTTATTAATGAAATTAAAATTTGCCGATGTGCTCCTGAAGTACCTGGAAGCCGAAGGTGTCGAATATGTTTTCGGGGTACCCGGAACGACTGTAGTACCTTTTCTTGCGGCTTTTAACCGCACCCAATCGGTCAAACCAATTCTTACGAAACATGAAGAGGGGGCAGCCTTCATGGCCGATGGTTATGCGCGGGTGAAAAATACAATTGGGGCCTGCTTTTCGACTTCTGGACCAGGAGCAACTAATCTGGTAACCGGTGTCGCAAACGCTTATATGGACAATATTCCATTACTGGTCATAACCGGTCAGGTCGAAACTACCATGCAAGGCAAAGGCGCCTTTCAGGACTCTTCGAAAGCGGGCATTGACTCGGTTAAAATGTTCGAACCGATTACCAAATCTTCTTCCATGATTATCAACCACCATAAGGCGATTGAAGATCTTCAGTCCGCCCTGAGACGTGCATTGACTGGCAAAAGGGGTCCGGTTCATCTGACGATTCCCAAAGACATCCAGGGTGCCGATGTAGAATTTGGTGAAGTTACCACGGCGACTTACCGCTTTAATCCAGAGTATTTCGATCGGCGCTTAGTTATTAATGCTGTCGAGGAATTAGTAAGAGCCAAATGTCCAGCGATGATTGTTGGATCCGGCGCCGTCACTTCCGGTGCCTGCAATGAAATCCGCGAGCTGGCTGAAATGCTCAGCATCCCGGTCGCAACCACACCCAAAGCCAAAGGCGCTTTTCCCGAAGATCATCCGTTGGCACTGGGGGTCCTGGGACTCTGTGGTTCACCACTTGCAGAGGCATTACTTAAATCCGGTGAAGTTGATGTCCTATTTGTCATTGGTGCCAGTTTAAACCAGATCACGACTTTAACCTGGGATACTCGTCTCGCTCCGCAGAAGTGTTTGATTCATGTCAATATCGACCCGACCGAGCTCGGCAAGTCCTATACAACCCATGTACCCTTAGTTGGCGACGCTCATACCATCATCAGCGAAATGAACTTCCGGTTATTACGTTATCTGAGTGAGAATGAAAACCGCTGGAAAGAGCGTGAAAAGATTCTGCTCCGTTTCCGCAGTCAGAACGGAATGTATACCGATCCTGAAAAACTTTATTCTGACGCCATGCCGCTCAAACCGCAACGCCTGATTCATGAGCTGCAGGAGAGTTTGCCAGCTGATGCAATCCTCTTTGTTGATGTGGGTAATTTAATAACCTGGGCGACGCATTACATGCAGATCAAACATCCCGGCTCCTTGATTACACCTTTCGGTATGCTGAGTATGGGTTATGGAATTGCCGCCTCAATCGGCGGTAAATTGGCTGCCGGACCGCGGCCGGTAGTTTGCGCCGCCGGCGATGGCTGCTTCTTGATGAACGGGATGGAAATTGCCACCGCAGTTAGTTATGATATTCCGGTGGTGTTTGTCATCGTCAGAAACAACAAGCTCGGATTAGTAAATGATTTACAGACGTTCGTACTGGGGAAAAATACTGTTGCTACCCGATTTAAACCAATTGATGCCGCCAAAGTTGCCGCAGGACTCGGCGCCGAGTCCTGCAAAGCCGACCGACCTGGCGAGCTGAAAACTATCCTACCCCAAGCCATCAGCTCCGGCAAGGTCGTTGTAATTGACTGTTTCGTGGATCCCGAAGAAGTGCCACCGCTATTGCCTTTTATAGAAGGCGCAAAAAATTTCGCCCAGCGCATTGATTTCGCATAAGTAGACTGGCAAAAACTCACTTTCCTATTGATAAATCCGCTAAAAACGATACATTTACCATTTCAAAAAGTAATGGAGATCAAAATGAATCCTACAAAAATTGCGATTATTGGTGCTGGAAATATCGGAACTCTGATTGCCAGAGGATTAGTCGCATCAGGTCAATTTCAAGCCAGCGATATCACCCTAACCCGCCGGCGAATTCAATTGTTAGACGAAGTGAAAACCCAAGGTTTCGCAATCAGCCATGATAATTGTGCGGCTGTACTTAGCGCCGAGGTGATTCTCATATCTGTTGAGCCTCAGCAATTAAACAAAGTACTACAAGAAATCGCACCTGTCTTAGAACCGGGTAAACATCTGCTCATTTCTGTCGTTACCGGTGTCAGAATCGAACAGATCCGAAAAATTATTGATAAGGATATCCCCATCGTTCGCGCCATGCCCAATACCGCTATTGCCGTGCGGGAATCCATGACTACCATGGCAATTAATAGTACCGACGAGTCGGTTATTCGCACTGCCCAAACCATCTTTGATACCGTTGGCAAAACCCTTATCATCAGGGAAGAGGAAATGAATGCCGCCACTGCACTCGGTGCCTGCGGAATCGCCTTCTTTCTGAGAGCCATTCGGGCTGCCTCGCAGGGTGGCATCGAAATCGGCTTTCATTCCAACGAAGCGCTGGCAATCGCCGCCCAGACCGCTAAGGGAGCCGCCTCGCTTCTGCTAACGCGCCGCAACCACCCCGAACAGGAAATAGACCGGGTCACGACTCCTCAGGGTTGCACTATTGCCGGATTGAATCAGATGGAACACGAAGGCTTCAGCTCAGCCTTGATCAAAGGCATCGTCGTCTCCGCCAATAAAGCCGCCAAACTTTACTCCGGCAGCAAAGAATAAATATCCTGTTCTCTGTAAGATTGCTCAATAATATTCATTGAATTAATTCACCCAAATTTTCGGATAGAATATCTGCCCGATAAGCAAAGCTATTTAAAAATTAAAAATATTTGTAAAGTATACTTGACAAGTTGATTTTACCTGATCAAATTATGTCAAGTAAACTTGATAAGAGAAACAATGAAAATCGAAAATCACATCAAAGACTTGCGGATTGAAAAGGGTTGGACTCAGGAGGAGCTAGCCCGGCAGGTGGGAGTTTCAAGACAAAGCATCAATTCCATTGAAAGAAATAAGTACATCCCGAGCTTGCCATTAGCCTTAAAGTTTGCCCAGATTTTCGAGATTAATGTTGAAACACTATTTCAGCTAAACGATTGATGGAGGTCAAAATGTTAGATGAGCGGTATCTAATACATCGTTTGAAATCAACCAGCACGGCAGGCATGGTCGGTGCAGTGCTGATGGGCGTCTGGATCCTTTACCAGTATTTCAAAGAGGCGATTTTCCACTGGGATTTGATGGGCATTCTTTTAATCATGGGAGCGGTAAAATTAAGTTTATTGCTGTATTACCGCAGAACAAACTAACCGGTGATCAACGTCCCGGCACATCAAAGTCAATGCTTTTAGTTTCATCCAATATCTTCCTATAATTAGCTTGCCTTCGATAAAGTCACAGGGTAGATTTTCGCCTTAATGACGAGATTAATATGGAACACATCTCCCAATGGATAATAAAAGCCCGGATACCAATTCTGATTGGTATTCTCATCCTGACCATGTTGGCTTTACCCTTCATTCCTGCTTTGGAGATGAAAGAGGATGAAACCACCTGGTTCCCAGCGAATGACTCGATTCTTACAATTTATCGAAATTTTAAAGGCAGCTTTGAGGCCAGCGAGTTTTTAATTATCGCATATTCCTGGAGAAATCCTTTCTCTCCGGGAGAAATTCAATACCTAACCGATTTAAGTGATACTCTCTCTCATATACCCAATATTCGGGAAGTTATCAGTCTGGCAAATGTCGCGGATATCGTTGGCACAGCTGAGGGGTTGGAGGTTAAAAACCTCCTTCCTACAGATAAAGGAAACTCAATTGACTCGACCATGATTAAGTCACGGATCAAGCAGCATCCTTTCATCTATGGCAATCTGATTTCACGGGATTTTAATACGGTCGCCACGATGCTCATTCAGGAAAAGAATACCGATAAATCCAGGTCTTCAAGCGAATACAGCCGGATAATCATTGACTCGATTAACAATCTTTTAAAAAAAGAAACCGGACGGACTGGCTATCATTTTCATATTGGCGGTCAGATGATTACTGATTCAGAGATTAGTTCTTTGATGCAGCGCGACATTCAGGTTTTTTTCCCGCTCTCTATGCTCATCTCGGCCATATTTCTGATCCTCATTTTCAGAAATGCAACCTCAATAATATTCCCTTTACTCACGGTTTTCATTGCGCTCATCTGGGTCATTGGGCTCAAGGGATTTTTAAATTCTCCCATTACTCCCGTTTCAACTACCCTTTTTGCACTGATAACGATCATCGGCTTAGCTAATTCCATTCATCTGATCAGCCAGTTTCGCATCGAATATAGGATTCTTCGCGAGAAACGTCAGGCGATTATTGCCGCATTAAAAAAGGCTGGCTTACCTTGTTTCTTCACTTCATTGACAACGGCTATCGGTTTTGGTTCTTTGATAACCAGCCCAATCCCGGCAATTTACGACCTGGGAATCTTCGCGGCTTTCGGGATAATGGTTGCCTTTCTACTGTCTATACTGCTTATTCCCATCAGTTTACTATATTTGCAACCCGGTTCCCTAATGTCATTACAAAGAGAATCAACAACAGTCAATAGTTTACTCACGAAAATTGCCGCCATTAATGCGCACCACCGTTGGTCGGTTATTTTAGCTTTTTCCGTAATTACGGTCCTCATGGCAGCCGGGATACCACGGATTCAGATCGAAGGTTCGATGGTTGAATACCTCAAGCCTAAAACCCGACTGTACCAGGACACCCGATTTCTGGACAACCAGCTCTCTGGCGTTTCAACCACCGAAATTACCATCAGTGGTCCGGAAGACACTTTCAAGAATCCAGAGGTTTTAGCTAAAATAGAGGCTTTTCAAACAGAATTAGCCGCAGTGCCGCGGGTTTCGATTAGTTATTCAATAGTAGATTATCTGAAAATGATCAATCGGGCGCTGAATGGAGACGACACGGGATTCTACACGATTCCAGGAACTCCGGCAGGAGTAGCTCAGTGTCTCTTAATGTACGAGATCTCCGGTGGTTCTGAAATCGAGAAATATGTCACTGCGGATTATGCCGCTGCCCGCATTTCCATCATTACCAAACAGATGAATGAGTCTCAGAATCAGCATCTTTTTAGAACCATCAACTCTTTTCTAAAAACCCACCTGACCGATCTCCAGATCCAGGTTACCGGAATTGACTTTCTGGTCAATCAAATTACCCAGAGGATAATTATTACTCAAGCCAACAGTTTAAGGACAGCTTTCGCTGTTATTCTTATTCTAATGTTGCTGATTTTCGGCATTAAATTAGGATTTCTCAGCATCCTGCCGAATGTCTTTCCGGTAATATTCTTTTTAGGATTAATGGGCTGGGCAAATTTCCGTTTAAATATGGCAACTGCAATTATTGCCTCAGTGGCAATCGGCATGGTAGTAGACGATACAATCCACTATTTCACGCATTTCAAACATGAGTACCGCCAGAGCGGAGATATCCATATCGCCATGCGCACCGCTCTGCTAAAAGTCGGCCGAGCATTGATTTTTACTTCCCTGATTTTAGTAGCCGGATTCCTGATTTTTATTTTCTCCCAAACCAGAATTCTCCTCGATTTCGGGATATTGTCCAGTGTCGCTGTGTTAACCGCTCTCTTGGGTGACCTGTTCATTGGTCCAGTGCTGCTATCAACTTTCGATGTGATGCGGAAAAAATTCAAAAGAGATAATCAA
>CAZAKO010000025.1:18802-24393 GCA_964485745.1 uncultured bacterium | reverse complement strand
AAATATTCTTTGAACAGGCAGCATAATCAGTATCCACGTGTTTGCCAGGACAATGGCCCAAAATAAAAAAATTTCAGGTCTATATATAAAACAAGCAATTGCTAAGATTAGCGCCCGCAGCGACTGTTCGATCATTAGCCAGAGGCGCAGCAGATAGACATTGATCCGATAATACTCGCGGGCATCAAAATGTCTTTCACGGCGTGAATAAACCCGTTGGAATCGACAATAGTACAAATAGATGCTAATAATCAGCTCCTTAAAATATCGCCGCCTCCCACGCCGGAGCCTCACTAGCTCTGCGGCTAATTCAGTAATCTCCTCCCGAGAAGATTGGCGAATTCCCAAGGCATGAAAACAAAACTGTTGGCGATAATAATCAACCAGAATACTGTGAAAAATCACCGAAATCCCGGCAATCAAGACTAATATCCAGGCCGGTAGAAAATAATATCCTGTCATCTTGGTCAGGCCGATTGCAAGCCCGGTAAATATTGCAATGCCATTGGCATAATCCACAATCCCATCAATTATTCTACCGGTCGGCGTACACTTATTTTTCAGGCGGGCTAACATCCCATCAGCGCAATCCAAAACAACCGCACAGAGGCAAAGACTGCCACCGTTAATCAAACCTTTTGGTGTTCCGGTAGCCAAACAAATCCCGGCTCCGATTCCGGTTAAGATAGCAGACATAGAAATCTGATTGGGAGTAACCGGAACATAGCGGAGTAGCTTGACCAGCGCGAAAGCGATTGGACGGAAAAGGACCAGATCGGGGATCCCCTCGATCGGCAGGGGCTTGATAACACTCAGATACTCTCTAAAAAGCTTCTTCAGCAAATCTCACAGCTCCTTTTCATAGAGGCAGTAGGTCTTGTAGATCCGAGTTCCATAAATTTTATCTAGGGCTTGACGCATGGGCATGTTACTTTCCAGAATCCAGGACATCTCGCCGTGATGGAATCCATGCCTAAGGCCATTTTTAAAAGTTTCGTAATAAAACACTATATCAATCCCTTTATGGCGATGTTCCTTTTTTACTCCCATGATTATCGTTCGGACGCCACTGATTTTACGCCGGTACCAGAGCAATTTGAAAATGCCAAACGGTAAAAGGCGTCCATTTCTCAGTTTTATTAACACTTCGTTAAAATCTGGTACCGTAATTGAAGTGCCCACAGCTGCTCCATTGATCTCCGCGATAAAGCACAGGTCCGGAATTACAATGCTGATTAACCTGTTTTTTAGTTCCTTAATTTCGTTTTCCGTAAACGGCACTGCCCCCCAATTTTCTGACCAGGCTGAATTATAAACACTCTTGATCTTTTCCACCTCTTCATCTACCCTTTTCAGATTGACTGGGCGCACCGTGAAATCGGCATTCCGGCGAATATTCTCAACAACCCGGACTAACCGCTCGGGAATTTCGTTTGCCCCTTCAATAGCATAGGCAAAGAGTTTCATTCTTGCCTTAAAACCAGCTGACTCGATGAGCTCGACATAATAGGGCGGATTATAGGTCATCTCAATCACCGGCGGTCGGTCAAAAGCATCTATCAGTAATCCCGCCGTCTCATTCTGGGAATAGTTTTCCGGTCCCCGAATAGTCTTTAATCCCCTTGCTTTCAACCATTCTCCCGCCCGATTAAGCAGAGCCTGGGCAACTTCCTGGTCATTCACGGTTTCGAAAAATCCAAAGAATCCCACTCCATCGTCGTAAACTTTCAAATGGTTATTGTTCTTAATTGCGACAATTCGCCCTAATATTTCATCATCCTGCTTAGCAAGAAAAAATTCGGCCTCTGAATGTTCAAGGAACGGGCAATGTTTTCTACTAAACATCTTTTTCTGGTCAAGCAGCAGGGGCGGTACCCAGCAAGGATTACCATGATAAATTTTCCAGGGCAAGTGAATAAAATGGTGCATCTCTTTTGAGCTGGATACCGGAAAAACTTTGACTGCCATATACCCTCCAAATTCTAACAAATTTAGAAATATCAGATAAAATAGGGTAAAAGTTTTTTACTAAAAACCAGTCGCTGAAGCTTTGAAAATATTGTTAGGTATAATTAAAGTCAAAATTTTTTATTTTGCACATTTTTTCGATATATTCTGCTTAAGATCAAACAGGGGGAGGGAGATTAAATGAATGTGACCGATCAGGCTTTTGTCTACAGGTTTACTAAGTTTATTGCAACCCTTTTACTCAGTATTATATCGCTTTTTCTATGCATGTTTTTCATTTGGTCATTATTCATTCGTGGTCCAATTCTCATTGTTTTTGCGGCTATCCTGTTGTTGATATTCCTTCCCTTAAAACTAGACAAACCACTGTTTACGTTAATCAAAGTCGGTCTATTGATTCTCGCTGTAGCTCTCATCATTGTGTTTTCCGTCAGGCCAATGCAGGAAATCCAAAAACAATTGAACAACTGGAACACCCGGCTAACTCATCAGGGACTGAGAAACTTTAGCACAATAGATAAAATCGCCGTTTACAATACAAATCTGGTCTATGGGTTCTACGCTCAGTTTATCGGTGCTCCCGAATTCGGCAAAGAGGTGCTGCGCCTATGTATCCCCACCAGTTCAAGCCGAAACTGGCACTCTTCAATGGCAATGAAATCCCCCAAGATAACCAGCGCAATCAATAATTGGCTCAAGCTCCTTAGCTCCCAGGAACGCAATGTTGCTCAATATAACTTACCGGCTCGCAAAATAATCTGGAATGATTACTCCGAGGACCGCCGGGTCGCCCTGGCAATGAACCCCGTTGTGCTCGAGGGCAAAGCTCTCCCAGAGGGTAACCGCTGGCGGCTGGATTGCAAGGCAAGTGTCTACGTCAAATACCGCCAGGATGAAGCACGTCTGCTGCTTAAATTAAAGGATAATAAATTGATCAACCCGGGCGGACCATTCTGGGCCCTTCAGGAACTCGGATGGCTTCATCCCTATACCGCCGTATGGACCTGGACAATCTATAGCAACGATCCACGATTGTCCAGCAGCAAACAATGAATTGTCAGCCCTTCCGAAAACTCGCCCGACCACCATCACTTCTTGCCAATCAGAAAAGCTGCCCTGAGAGAGGCTTAGCCCGACTGCCACAAGACTGTTGTTTATGAACGATATCCCTATTATTTTTCAACTATGAAAATTATGCTGATTCATGGTCCTAACCTGCCGCTGATGGGCAAGGTTTCGGTTGCAACCGGCACCCGGCTGACGCTGGATAAGATCAATAAGGCTCTTCGTAAAAGGGCAGTTGAGCTTAACCTGGAGTTAAAAATTTTCCAACTTTACTCCGAAGAAGATATCTTGAAAACCATCTGCCGTCGCCGCGACGAGATCTCTGGGGTTATTATCGCCCCTGGAGCACTATCTCGGACCGCCTACGGCCTAAGGGAATTACTGGCAATCCTGGGGATCCCGATCATCGAGGTCTATGTGAAAGAGTTCCCCTTTTCCGAAGAAAACTTCACCCTATCAGTTCTCAAGGATATCGTTAAAAACCGATTCTTGGGCAACGGAGTGGAACCCTACCTCAGTGGATTAAATTCATTTATCTGACCGGCTTTAATCCATCATTTATGTTATCCTTACCCAAAAATAAAAATTATAAAGGGGGGTCAATAATGAAGAAAACAATGCTTATTATTATCACCTGTTTTCTATTTAACCAATCCCTGAGTGCTTTTACCGGTGCCGTTGTCCAGGAGTTCAAGACTCCCGGTAGCTGCCCAACTGGTTTGGAATTCGATGGGAAAAATCTCTGGCTGGCCGATCGGAAAGCCGATAAAATCTTCTGCATTAATCCCCAAAATGGGTCCGTTATCAAATCAATCGATTCTCCGTCTTTCTGGCCAATGGGACTGGCATGGGACGGTAAGACTCTTTGGAACGCCGACTGGAAAGAGTGCAAGATTTACCAGCTTGACCCGGCCAACGGCACCATTCTAAAAACTATTGATGCCCCGGAAGGGAGTCCACGAGACTTAGCCTGGGATGGAAAATACCTCTGGTGTAGCGATGATATTTCCGATAAAATTATTCAATTCAGTCCGGATGACGGGACCACAATTCGCGAGTTTGCAGCTCCGGCAAAAGACCCGAGGGGATTGTGCTATGATGGAAAATATCTCTGGGTTTCCGACCGGATCAACGACGAAATTTATCTGGTTGATCCTCACAGCGGCGGCGTGATCTTAATTACCGATGCGCCCGGACCATTTACCCGGGGATTAGCCTACGATGGTAAAACTCTCTGGGCAGTAGATTACCAGAATGACAAGCTCTACCAGCTAAAAATCCGCGATGGTGAAAAGTATATTCGTAAAAACGAACGGCATGCCAGTATTACCTTTACTCACCAGATTAGAAACCTCGGACCAAATACCATTAAATCAGCGGATGTCCATCTTGCTATCCCGGTCAACCGAGATAACCAGCAACTCAATAAAGAGATCTCCTATACCCCCAAATTCACTAAGACCATCAGTGATAAATGGGGTCAAAAAACAGCCCTCTTTCACACCGATAACCTGAAAGCCCAGACGGTGCAGAATATTGTAACCGTCACTGATGCAACCATCTACGAAATACAGTACTTCATCTATCCGGATGAGGTTGGCTCGCTAAACGACATTCCCAAAGACATCAAATCACTTTATCTGGAAGACAATGAAAAATACCAGATAAGTCATCCGGTAATCCAGCAGGCAGTGCAAGAATGTATTGGTAACGAACAAAATCCTTATTGGATTGCCCGCAAGGTTTATAACTACCTGATCGAAAAAATGTACTACGAACGCACCGGCGGCTGGAATACGGCACCAACCGTCTTAGCTCGAGGCAATGGGTCGTGCTCGGAATACACCTTTGTCTATATCGCCATGTGCCGGGCGGCGGGTTTGCCGGCACGCTATGTTGGTTCAGTTGTGGTTCGTGGTGATGACGCCAGCATGGACGACGTTTTCCACCGCTGGGTGGAAGTGTATCTACCAAATTACGGCTGGATTCCGGTTGACCCCAGTGGTGGCGACCAGGATTTGCCTCGCGATCAGGCAAATTATTTCGGACATCTTGCCAACCGCTTTTTAATCACCACCGAGAGCGGCGGGGGGTCCGAAACCATGGGCTGGACCTACAACTCCAATGAATTCTGGACCACCGAACCCCAGACCAAGGTGGAAATCGAGACCATTGCCGAATGGGAGCCGCTAAAGTAAGCGATTATCGTTTCCAGAAAAACACAATTTGATGTACGGCGCTGACAAATTCAAAATAAAATCCACCGCATATCACTGATCCTAATCTTCAGCGGTGAGGGCAATCAGGCGATTATCAGGCGAAGCGCAATAATCACCGATATATGAATGTTCAGGCGAGAGTTGCTTCAAGTTAGCGCCGTATCGATCCATAATATACAAACTGGACTTATCGTCCGAGCGGTACTCGAATAGAATCTTCGATCCATCGGGAGAAAATTTGGGACGTAAATCAGCACCCGGACTATCAGTCAATTTGGTCTTGACATAACTGGCCAAATCAATCATAAAAATCTCCATATTATCGCCCGAAAAAGCCTC
>CAZAKO010000025.1:17562-18702 GCA_964485745.1 uncultured bacterium | reverse complement strand
ATCAGCAGTCAAAACCGGATCGTATTGATACTTATCATCATTGGTAAGATTAACCGTATCCGGGATGACCGAATTAATCAGATAAATTTCTCCGCTCCAATCATAGTCAATCCAAACACTATCCGGACTGGATGGATCTTCATATGGAATTATTTCACCGGTGGCAACCTGATAGAGAAATGTTCCAGATAAATCGCCCCGGGCTTCGAAGACCACACCTGAACCATCCGGCAGAAACTGCAGGTTGGATATCTGACCATTATGCTGGAAAATTTCCTGCAAGCCGCTACCGTCAGCATGGACGATATACAGACTCCTCTCACCACCATATGGTCTGTATTCATCGTAGGTGTCGTTACAGCCAATTATGAGTAGCAGAATTATGATTAAAAATGTTTTAATCGGCATGGCAGAGCCTTTAAGAATTTATTTCACCGCGATCCTATAGATTCGATCGGTTGCGATTGCACCAAAAACACCAAAACCGCCCTCAATCCCGCAGCTGACACCGGAATTAGCCGAACCCAGTAAAAAAGATACAAACTCATCATCTAACGGCTTTTCGATAAAATACTGATAGTAGTTCTCATCTAAGGCGGTCAGACAAATTTCCATTTCACATGCAAAATCCTCACTATCAAAGAATGACGGGTCATTCGGTACTGCTATCCAGGATATTTTTCCGGGCTCAATCACCACTCTGAAATTACCAACCCAGTAATCAGTAATCGTGCGCAATAATTGATAATTATCGGGCAGGGCTTTCCAGGACACCCCAAAGGATCGGAGCAAATGGAGAGTATCAGGGACGGAGCTCGCCTGGATCTCCGGAATCGCCGGTGTAATCAGACTGCCACTAACGCGCCTACCATCCGGAGCTATGACCTTTAGAAAATACTCCGTTGCCGGTTGGGGATTAAATTGATGGAGGGTATCCAGATAGACAACCGACTCTTTGATCTGATATTCGGCATATGGGTAATACCACATGTACTCCTCCGTTGAACGTACCGGGAAGAAGCGCACTTCATGGGTACCATCCGAGATGGTGACGACAGCGCTGTCAACCGTAAAACTCGAAAGATAGGTATTTTTAAAAATGTAATCGTACGGACTTTCGCCATACCAGAGGGTATCATG
>CAZAKO010000025.1:9366-17462 GCA_964485745.1 uncultured bacterium | reverse complement strand
TCCCAAAACTCATTGAAGGGATCAAACCTTATTTCGCCCTCATCAATCGAATAGATATTGCCTTGCTTCAGGGTCAGCAAATGCTTGAAATCCTTATAATAAGCCTCAAGCCGGTAAAGGATATTTTGCTCCGTCAGATACTCTATGCCAACAATCGTATGCTCGGAATAACCGGCTTGGCGGTCTTGGGGGACAGCCAGCCAGATGTCAATCAGACGCAGGTTTTCGTCCTGGGGATTAGCGGTAGTCAAGAACTGATGATATTGACCCCAAGATATTTTCAGCGCTAAGTTTTCCAGCAGCATGTATTTGATCCCGAGCCGTGGCTCAGTATAGAGGCTGCGATTCTGGCTGTAGCGATTAAAGCGCAAACCATATTGCAGCGACAAGAGCGGCGAAATATGCCATTTATCCTGAATAAATAGAGCCTGCTCATAGGGGCGATCGAGCATCCATAAAGCCGTATCACTCTGGGCTTCTACCGTTTCATTTTGAATGTTTTTCTGGCTGGTAATCATCCCTAAGTTGAAGTAGAGCTGCTTGTGCTGAATCCCGGCATTAACCGTATGACGTGAGTTTGGGAACCAGCTAATTTCAGACTGAATACTTTTATCTCTGACAATATCGAAGATATTTAGTTGATAATTCTCCTGGTAATTCGAAGTGTCACCAGCATCTATAATAAAATTTTTCTCCAGCAGATCGAGATCAAGCTTAAAACGAAATCGGCTCTCGGCCACAAAAGTATTGAGTAACAGTTTTGGCGAGATGATCCAGCGCCAGGTCAGGCTGTTGGTACGATTGCCCCAGCGCCAATCAAAGTAATTATCGGTTTTATTCCGATGATAATAAGATTCACCCGGATAATCATCCTCCCAGCTATCTTCGACATCAATCGTCAGGACATCGTCGCCATAAAAGGAGCTCCAGGTCAGCCGATGATTATTGCCAAGGTCCAGATTTAGTTTCCCTTCCAAGTCATAAAAATAATATGGAAAACCGATGTAATTTTCTTCGCCATAATAATTGCCGGTACGCTTATCGTGCTGTTTAACAAAAAACATGACGCCATTGACAATCTGGTCGAAATAGGTGCGGCGTCCTGCCAGCATCCACGAACCTTTGATCTTGGAAAACTTAGGCAATGGTCCCTCCAGTAAAACCTTACTGGAAATCAAGGAGATATTAGCCCTACCGGCAAATTCCTCGGTATTACCCTCACGATTGACGATATTCAGGATCGAGCCTAATCGCCCACCGTAACGCGCCGGAAAACCACCTGCCGAAAAGTCGGCATCTTTGATCGCATCGGTATTAAATGTCGAAAATACTCCGCCAACATGAAACGGATTGTAGACCGTGATCCCATCCAGCATAATCAGGTTCTGGTCCGGCGTACTGCCGCGAACATACAGTGCGCTGGAAAAATCGTTCAAAGACTGCACCCCGGGCAACAGCTGGATTGCCCGAAAAACATCCGCCTCAATGAATCCCGGGGCAACATTAATCTCGCGCATTGAAAGATTGACCGAGCTGAGCTCCATCTTCTCTTTAAATTTAACTTTCTCGGCAGTAATGGTGACGCTTTCTCCCTCTATAGCCGAGACTTTCAACCGGAAATCCATCCGGAGATTGTCAGCGCTAACGGTGACTTTCTGCGAAACCTGCTCATAACCAATGATACTAACAATCAGCTCGTATTCCCCCGGCGGAATATTCGGGATAACGTAATATCCATGCTGACCAGAGGCTGTTCCCCAATAGGTATCTTTAAGAAAAAGGTTAACG
The DNA here is from genome assembly GCA_964485745.1 of uncultured bacterium. Taxonomy (GTDB): domain Bacteria; phylum Fidelibacterota; class UBA2242; order UBA2242; family UBA2242; genus CAZAKO01. Next base: position 15,674 of record CAZAKO010000025.1, on the reverse strand, counting down.
TAAGACAGCGGTTCACCGGTTGCATCTTCACGCACAAATCCGCTGATCGAGGCGGCTCTAACTATTGCCAGAAGCAGGATCACTGTTAAAAGGATTTTGATTTTATCCCTCAATCGTGTGCCCATCGTGACAATTTTCAACAGAAAAGGAATCTTGCCGACCAATTAATAATCAAGAGGTGTAACATACCCGTATCTGGAAAGTTCCAAAAGAAGATAAGCTTATACTCAATTTTACAATAGTAGCCGACATTCGAGAGCCACTGACAATTTGGTATCCATACTTTAAGTCTAATTTGCCAGTTGTACAATAAATTTTTCAATATATAATTTTACTTTTTACATTTAACCCATGAAAAATAAGTCCATTACATATTATTTCGATATGGCGTAGTTTTTGTACCTATTGCGAAACGTCCCGATTCTTGATCGGGACAAAATGAGGAGCTTTCAAGATTTTAACATCCGCCAACAACAGTAATTTTCCCAATATTGAAAATCGGGGTTCTTTAGGGGAGTCTCTATGGGTAAGATTTTAATTACGGGTTCGCTGGGCCAGATCGGCTCGGAACTATCACAGGAAATCGGTCAGCGTTATGGCTACGACCAGATCATTGCCACAGATATCCGGAATCCACGTGCCGACGATATTACGCTGAATTGTGATTATTTTTTTCTGGATGTAACTGACTTTCGACAATTGCACGAATTTTTCAAAGAGCATAAGGTCAGTACAATTTATCACTTAGCTGCAATTCTCTCGGCCACCGCCGAGGAAAATCCGCAGGTTGCCTGGAAAGTCAATATTTCCGGTCTTTACAACGTCCTTGAAATCGCCCGGGAATATAACTGCAGGTTATTTCTTCCCAGCAGCATTGGCGCTTTCGGACCAACCACCCCGAAAAAGAATACACCCCAGGATACCGTGCAACGACCAATTACGATTTACGGGGTTACCAAAGTATCCGGTGAACTTCTCTGTGACTATTACTCCAAGCGCTTTGGGATAGATACCCGGGGGTTGCGTTATCCGGGGATTATATCCTATAAAACTTTACCGGGCGGCGGCACAACCGATTATGCGGTCGAGATTTATTACGCGGCAGTGCAACAGAAGCATTATACCTGCTACATCAAATCCGGCACTTATCTTGACATGATCTACATGCCGGATGCAATCAGAGCCGCGGTAGACTTGATGGAAGCTAATCCCGCAAAACTGACTCACCGGAATTCTTATAATATTACGGCGATGAGTGTCAATCCCGAGATACTGGCGGCATCAATCCGCAAAATTATTCCTGATTTTACAATTGATTACGACATTGACCCAGTACGCCAGCAAATTGCCGACTCCTGGCCCGATTCAATTGACGACTCAATGGCTCGACAAGAGTGGGGCTGGCAACCACATTACGATTTAGACAAAATGACCACTGATATGATTGTAAACTTGCGTCAAAAAATCAATTCAGCTGCAGAAAGATCAGAAGATTGATTTTCGGTATTGGAATAGATTTAATCGAAGTCACCCGGATCGAGAAACAGATTAACAGCCAGACTCGCTTCAAAACCAAAATCTTCTCAAAAAATGAAATTGAATATTGCGAATCATTAAAAGCCAATCGCGCACAGCACTACGCCGCCCGCTATGCCGCCAAGGAGGCATTTCTCAAGGCACTCGGAACCGGCTATCGCAATGGCCTGTCATTTACCGAAATCTCCATCGAAAACAACGGCTTGGGGCAACCGATAGTTATTCTTAGTGGCAATACGAGAGCTTTTGCAGAAAGCCGGGGCTTGGCTAACATTAAGGTTTCTCTCTCACACATTAATGAATACGCCTGTGCCATAGTAATCATCGAAACCTAAGTTACCCAAGGAGGCTTATGCCGCTGAATAAAGTAATTGAAAGTTTATCCACTCATCTGACAGAATTAGCTGCAAGTGGTCGGGCAAAGGGTACCGAAAAAATTATCACCGCAGTAAAGCCAGCTGACGGCAAATTTGGTCCGCGATACTTTCTAAAAGACCAAGGAGAAAAAGAATTCATTAAAATGAATTCAAACTCCTACTTAGGGATGTCGCTCAGAGAGGAGGTCATTGCTGCCGAAGAAGAGGCGGTCCGCAAATACGGCGTCGGTCCCGGAGCCGTGCGCTTTATCAGTGGCACTTATCAACCGCATGTTGACCTCGAACAAAAATTGGCGGCTTTCCACAGTCGCCAGGCAGCTATGCTTTTCAGCTCGGCCTACGTTACCAGTCTGGGAGTAATTGCGCCACTAACAACCCCGGAAACAGTTTTGATCAGCGACGAACTTAATCATAATTGCATCATCAATGCCATGCGCCTCTCGCGTCCGGTAGATAAGGCAATTTACCAGCATTCTAACATGGCCGACTTTGAATTAAAAATCAGTGCAAGTATCGGCAAAGGCAATCGAGTTCTTATCGTGACCGATGGGATATTCAGTATGCGGGGCGATCATGCTCCACTCTCAGAAATGATGGATATTGTTCATCAATACAACGATCAATTCGCCGAAGGTATAATTCTCCTGATTGATGATTCGCATGGGGTCGGCGCATTTGGTAAAACCGGTCGTGGTACCGAGGAATATACCGGAGCCAAAGCCGACATAGTCATCGGAACTCTCGGAAAAGCTTTTGGGGTAAATGGCGGCTATGTGGTCTCCGCACAGACGGTCATTGACTTCCTGCGGGAAACCGCCCCAATGTATATCTATTCCAATCCGATCACGGCTTCCGAAGCCGCCGCAGCTTTGAAGGCTTTGGAAATTCTGGACAGCCCGGCAGGAATGAAAATTCTCGATCATTTGCATAAACTAACCAGAAGATTCAGGCGGGGATTGATCTCGTTGGGCTTCGAAACAATTCCCGGTGAACATCCCGTGGTACCATTAATGACTCGCGACACCCAAAAGACCAAAACGCTGGTCAACTATCTGAACGAAAATGGAATTCTAACTACCGGTCTGAGTTTCCCGGTGGTTCCTCGCGGGGATGAAGAAATCCGCTTCCAGGTTTGTGCTGATCATACCCAGGCGGATATGGATTACATTTTGGATACTCTAAGGGCTTACAAAAAACTTTAATCCCTCTTCGGGATCCAGCTGCCCATTTATATCTGATAATAGTATAGAAGATTCAATTAGTTTTTCTTCTGCTCTTTACCTGCCAAATACTCGCTGGCTAAGTAAAGTGTCTGCCGCTCCTGATCGGTCAGGCTTTGATAGCCTTGCCGATTAATTTTATCCAGCAGCCGATCAACCTCTTCTCTCAAAGTCTGATCGGTATTATATCTATGATTGCGCGGCGGTTCGGGCGGCTTCTTTGCTTTTCTGATAAAATTCTTAAACGGATTACCCAGCTTGATATTAGGTAATCGAATACTCACTTTCCTAATAATTAATGAACGCCTGAGATACAAAAATCCGACAACTAATCCACCCAAATGAGTAAGATGGCTGATCTGGCTGGTGCCGGGTGAAAAAGACGAGATGAAGGTAATCGCGCCCACAATCAGGACAAAATATTTAGCCTTGATCGGGATCAGAAAATAGAAATAGATCAAACGGTTGGGATAAAGCAGGGCAAAAGCAACCAAAACGGCATAAATTGCCCCGCTGGCACCAACCACCGGGATCCCGGAGTTTAGACTAAAGAGACAAGTGATGATCCCGGAAGCCGTACCGGTTAAAAAATAATACCTGTAAAATTCACGACTGCCCCAGGTAGCTTCCAGCTCCATCCCAAACATCCAAAGCACAAACATATTCCAGAAAATATGCGCAAAGCCACCGTGAATAAACATATAAGTAAACAGCTGCCAGACATAGCCTTTGCTCCAGACCAGTCGCGGCACTAAACCAAAATAATAGAGAAAAAACCGATCGGTACGAAAGATGTACATAATCAAAAACACAACAACGTTAGCAATGATTATGTTTTTGATTGCACCGGTAAAACGAAAGCGCGGTCGAATATATTGACTGTCATATCCCATTTGTTGATAGGAATTATAAAAACTCATTACTTTGCCTGTCCTTCTATCTCCGCTAAAATTGCCAGGCTTTTGAGGTTTAGCGATAACCCCGTATGATAAGCAAGATAATTAATGAGCTGGCGGATTAGATGGTTATAGCCCGTATCACGATGGGCATACTTTTCAAATTCTAACTCAGCCATTGGTTGCTGCAATTGCTTTAGCAGCTCCAGCTCCGTTGCGCATATCTTATTAACAGACGATAAATAATCACCACACTTCTTACAGACCAGTTGGCCGACAGCAGAGCTAAAATAAGCCTCCTGCAATGGCTTATTACATTGGGAACAATACCCGGTTTCGAGCTGGTATCCAAGTACTCCGGCAAGAATCAAAAGAAATCCAACGAAATGAAGTTGGTATTGTGTACCACCATGATCCATCGCCTTAAGTGCCCTCACGGCAGCCGCAAAAATCTCTTCATCATGCTGGTGGGCATAAACCGTTCGGTCAATCAGCTCCAGTACTGCAGTGCCAAAGATACTGCAATTCAGGTCAGCCGTATTACGGCAAAACGCTTGAATGAGATCTACTTTGGCGAGTGTCTGAATCTCCCGGGTGCTTTTATAATAGTAAATTGCCTCGATATAGCTAAGTGGTTCCAGGTAGCCTCGCAAGCTGCTCTTCAACCGCCTCGCGCCTTTCGCGATGACCGATACCTTGCCCTGCTCCTTAGTGAAGAGCTTAACGATCAAACTGCTCTCCTGAAAAGGAGTTGTTCTTAGAACCAGTGCCGCAGTCTTTATTAGGGCCATCTCGTAAACATAGATTAGGTGATTAATAGATAGGTTACATGTATCTTAGACAGAGCACAATCACCGTGCCTTTGATAATTCACTGTCGGCTAAGCGACTTTAATAAGACTTTCCAAATATGACGATTGTTTTGGCTGGCTTTCCGGTATAGAAACAGGTTCCCTTCCGATTCTGTTCAAATGGGATACAGCGGATTGTGGCTTTAGTCTCTTGCTGAATTTTCTCTTCCATCAATCCGTCTCCACCCCAGAATGCACGCACGAATCCACCACTATCAATCACTTTTTTGAAATCATCGTAATTTTCAATCTCATAGGTGTTGTTTTCACGAAATTCCAAAGCCCGGCGTAGTAGGTCACCCTGTATTTGATCGAGTGTTTCTTTGACAACGCGAACAAGATTTTCAAGAGCAACAGAACGCTTTTCGGCAGTATCCCGTCGGACAAGAATAACCTGACCATGCTCGAGGTCTTTGGGCCCAATCTCCAGACGTAGCGGCACCCCTTTCATCTCCCACTGGTTAAACTTCCAGCCAACCGTTGTTTGTTCGTTATCATCTACTAAGTAGCGAATTTCGGCTTTATTAAATTGAACTACGAGTTCGCTGGTTAGGCTTACGAGTCTACTTTTCTGGTGGGCATTTTTCCAGATCGGGATAACAACCAGCTGGTAGGGTGCGATTTTAGGCGGTAGAATCAAGCCCTGATCGTCTCCATGAGCCATTACCACACCACCGACCAGGCGGGTTGAAACCCCCCAGCTGGTAGCATATACATATTCCAATTTGTTCTCGCGTGAAAGGAAGGTAACATCGAAGGCTTTGGCAAAATTCTGACCAAGATTATGCGAAGTCCCTGACTGTAATGCTTTCTTGTCACCCATCATGGCTTCAATCGTATAAGTATGCACCGCGCCGGCAAATTTCTCTTTATCGGTTTTCTTGCCGACAAGAACCGGGATTGCCAAGTAATCTTCGGCTAACCGACGATAGATCTCGACAATTTTCAACGCCTCCTGTTCAGCCTCGGCGGCGGTAGCATGAGCGGTATGTCCCTCCTGCCATAGAAACTCGGTAGTTCGCAAAAATAAACGCGTGCGCATCTCCCAGCGTACAATATTAGCCCACTGATTAATCAAAATCGGCAAATCGCGGTAGGACTTAATCCATTTCTTATACATTGACCAGATAATCGTCTCCGAAGTGGGACGAATATAGAGTGGTTCCTCAAGCTCTCTACCGCCGCCGTGTGTAACCACAGCACATTCAGGAGCAAAACCGGCCACATGTTCCGATTCTTTGCGCATATAACTTTCGGGAATGAACATCGGAAAATAGGCGTTAACATGGCCGGTTTCTTTGAACATCCGATCGGCGGCTTTTTGAATATTTTCCCACAAGGCATAGCCATATGGGCGGATCACCATTGTTCCCTTCACCGGACCATAATCGGCAAGTTCGGCTTTTTGCACAACGTCGGTATACCAGCG
>CAZAKO010000025.1:0-9266 GCA_964485745.1 uncultured bacterium | reverse complement strand
TCACCGGACCATAATCGGCAAGTTCGGCTTTTTGCACAACGTCGGTATACCAGCGGGCATAATCGGTACTACGCTTTGTTACACTTATAGACACATCATCTCCTATACTTTTTTCTTTTTCTCCGCAAAACCAATTCGATGAAATGGGTTCACAATACTCGTACAAATATTGTAGAGGTGGGCGGCAATGCGTTTCAGAAAACGCAGATAAAGCCCCAAGGTAACAGCATCAGACACATTGAACTCGACCTCGCCCCTTATCAGGGACTCAATCGTAAGGGTGCAATCGCGGGAGACATTGCGATAGTCTGTCACAACTTCCCGAGCTAAGGCCGCATCTGAGATGGGGAATGCTTCCAGGGTATGCCGAAAGAAATCATCAATCCTTGTCTCAATGCTAACTACAATCTCCTCACATTGTCCAGCGTGGAGTATTTTAGGATGCAGCCGGGCCAAATCAGCAATATTCTTAGTATAATCCCCGATGCGCTCCATATCAATAACGATGCTGACAAGGGTTAATCCGGCTGGAATCTCGGCTTTGTCGAACATTAATAAATGGGTCAGCACATTTCTACGAATGGTCCGCTCGGACTTATTAATCAATTTATCAGATTTGTAAATCCCCTCGACCAAGCTAGCATCATCACATTGCCGCAGACAATAGTAAGAATCTTTGAACATCTTGTAGTCGGTCCGTAATGTTTCTAGCGACTTTTGGATTAGTTGCTTAGACACATCCTGCTTTCGCCACAGGGTTAATAGCTCTTTAAACATAGCTTACTACCTCATCAAAAAGATTAAAAGTAATGGAATAAGAAAGAACATCAGCAAAATATAAGCAATTGGTATCCAGCGACGACGAGCTGACCAGTGCGCAAAAGTGATCGCCATTCTTATCGGGACCTCCTTTAGAGGCAGCCAGATCATAATACCTAATAAATTAAAAATGGTATGGCAAAAGGCAATTATTACCGCATTTTGATTACCGGTTGCCAGAGATGCCAGAAAGGCGGTGATCGTCGTACCAACATTAGCTCCAAGGTCATAAGGATAAATCTTGCGCACGCTCAGTACGCCGGCAGCTGCAAGGGGTACTACCAGCGAGGTGGTAATCGAACTGCTCTGAACCAGCGCCGTGAAAAACATCCCTAACAATAGGGAGCGCACAGCTGTCTTAAAAATATATTTGTCGAAGAAATTCTCAATCTTTTTCAAGACCAGAGATTTCATTACGACTACCAAATAACGCAAAGATATGAAGAGGAGGACAACCGCCAAGATGATCCCAATCCAGGGATATTTAGGGAAGAAACTTAAAATAACATGAGTAACTGGTTGGAGAATTAAGTTCAATGGATTGACGATCTTTAATCCTCCCAAATTAACAAACAAATCTGTAACAGCTTTTGCCGAAATTCCCAGAATATTGAACATAACTTGCAGCGGAAAGATTACAATGACCGATAAAACGTTAAAAAAATCATGCACAACACTCGCGCTCAAGGCGCGCTCAAACTCCTCTCTCCGGCCGATGTGTCCAAGGGAAACTAAAAGGTTCGTAACACTCGTTCCAATGTTAGCCCCCATGACAATCGGTATTGCTAATTTCAGAGAGAGAACCTGGCCGGCTACCATGCAAACTACCAACGAGGTCGTCAACGAAGAGCTCTGCACAATGCTGGTAGTAAAGATTCCAACAATCAAACCAAGGGCTGGATTCGAAACAATAAGCATAATTTTTCGGGCAAAATCCTCACCCATCAATTTAAATGCCGAGCCAATCAACGCAATACTCAACAGAAACAGGTAGATTAAACCAAGCAGTAAGATGATTTTAAGCGGGTTCAGATACCGATCGGGAAGGTGCCAATAGCTCATTAGTGGGAATCCAAATTATACAAAAGATCAAAGTCACAGCAAAATTAATAAAATTTACCGACAGAGACACGAATTAAGATTGCTGTCTTACCACATTGGGGAAAAAACACCAGACAAAATGATTACTTCCAAGATCCCTCTTCTCGGGGTAAGATTCACGGCAAATCGGCTGGGCGCGATGACAGCGCGGATGAAACCGACACCCCTGAGGTGGAGCGGAGATGGCGGGGGCCTCACCTGGGATCGGTTGGGGCAGTTTGAAGTTCCGAAAGGCTTTGGCAATATCCAGTAATGCTTGCGTATATGGGTGAGATGGAATGACCTTCTCAGATGGATTATTTAAAATTTCAGCGGGGCATCCGGCATAAAGCACAAGAATATCACCAGAGTAAGAAAACGCCTCCTGAATATCATGGGTAACGAGAATTAAAGAAAGATTGTTTTTACTACAAAGGTCTTTTATCAACTGGAGGTACTCTTTTTTGGCTACAGAATCTAAAGCATATGATGGTTCGTCGGCTATCAGAATCTGTGGCTCTCCGGCAAGTGCCAGCGCCAAGGACACTCTTTGAGCCATACCCCCGGATAATTGATGGGGATAGCAGCGGTAAAGGCGTTTTGCATCAGCGAAACCCACCTGTTCTAACAAGGCTAACGTTTTCTGCTTAAGAGTATCTTTCGAGCCGGTGTTCTGTGATCTAAGGACATGTAAAATTTGTTGGCCACAGGAGAGCAGCGGATTAAAACTGGCAGTTGCCTCCTGAAAAACAAAACCAATTTGGCTGCCGCGAATAGTTGACATGGTTCTTGCCGTTGCTGTAGTAACCTCAACTGCTTGAGAACAATCCCGATAAAAGAGAATGCTACCGGCAAGCTTAAATCCCGGCGGTTGCAAACCAACCAGGGACTTACAGAGCAGGCTTTTACCACAGCCGGTCTCACCAATAATAGTTAGGGTTCTTCCCAATTTTAAAGAGAAACTTATATCTTTAAAAAAGACAATATCATTCAAAGTAAGACTCAGATCCTTCACTACCAAAATATCCACTGCCATAATAATCTCAACTGACGGCATTAATTAAGGTTTTTGTGTACTCGTTCGTAGTGTGAAAAATGATCTCCGCTACCGGACCTTCCTCGACAAATTGCCCGCTCCTTATTACCAGGATTCTATCAGCTAAGGGGGTGATAACCGACAGATTGTGAGATACAATTAAGTAATTCAAAGCAAAAGTTTGCCTGAGGTTCAACAAAAGGTTAACAAAATTAGCCTGATTGGAAATATCCTGAGCAGCAAAAGGCTCATCTAAAATGATTAACTTTGGTTTGCCAATCATGGCACGTGCCAGATTAACCCGTTGTTTCTGTCCACCACTCAACTGATATGAGTAGCGGGAAAGGATGCCACCCTCCAGACCAATCTGGGTAAGCAACTTCTGAATAAATTCCTGTCGGTCATCGTCCACATTGAACACTCGTAGCGCCTCATGTAGGATGGATCCTATCGTCATTCGGGGATTTAGTGAAGCACCCGAATCCTGGAAAACGGGTTGAATCCAATGCCTGAGCTCAATCATCTCCGCGGAGCTGAGTTGCCTGATATCTTTCCCCATAAAATAAATATTGCCCGCAGCAGGCTGGATAAAACCCAAGATTGCCATCAAAATACTGGTTTTACCGCTACCAGACTCGCCAACAATGGCCAGACTTTCACCGGGATTAACGGAGAAGGAAATATCCTGCACTGCTAACGTATCATTAAATAAATGCCCATTCCTACCGCCCGAATGATACGATACAACGAGCTGCTTAACCTCAAGGATTGGACTTATTTTAGGCAACATTGCGCTCTTTGGGATGAGTATGATTCAGCAAGTTTTGAATTCCATCACCAATCAGGTTAAATCCAATTACGCTGATAATGATTAAGATTCCCGAGAAAAGGGAAATCCACCAGGTTCCCAAGGGGTCTGTTCGGCCTTCATTCAGAATTGTCCCCCAGCTAGCGGTTGGCGGTTGAGCGCCAAGTCCCAGAAAGCTCAATCCAGACTCCAGCAAGATTAATGATGAAATCAGCAGTACCGCCGATACTATTATGGGACCAGACACATTGGGGAGAATATGCCGAAAAATGACCCGGCTTCGGGACAATCCTAAAGCCTGAGCCGATTTAATATATAACTGTTCCTTAACAACCCAGACGTTTGCCCGCACAATCCGCGCAATCTCCATCCAGGAAAAGAGAGCCATGACCAACACTACCAGACCGAGAGAGGAATACCCCAAACCAATAATCAGCAGAATAATGAATATCCTTGGAAAACCGAGGAGGACGTCAATAAATCGCATACACAATAAATCGAAAAGGCCACCGAAAAAACCGCATAGTAGTCCGATTACCGAACCAATCATGATCGCCAGGATGGTAGCTAGCGTGGAGATTCCCAGAGTAATTCTACCTCCATAGATCAGGCGGGTCAATAGGTCACGTCCATAAAAATCGGTGCCCAATGGATGCCCACGCGAGGGTGGACTCAGGGTTTGGGACAGATCCTGCAACTCGGGCCGATAGGGCGAAATAAAAGAGCCTGCCATGAGGAAAAAAATCAGGATCACGATCATAATCGTTCCGGTCTTCAATGATAAATCAGCGGGAATATTTTTCAGGTTAGACATCATATTGGATAATGCACTACTTGTAACGAATTCTTGGATCGGTTAGATAACAAAACATATCCGCCAACAAGTTCCCTGTTACCACCATTATGAAAGCGAGGACATTGGCGGCCATAATCAACGGGTAATCCCGCCCAAAAACGGCATTTACCATCAAACGTCCCATACCTGGCAACGAAAACACCACCTCAACCATAACCGCACCACTCAGTAGCCCGGGGATGATCATACCTAATAAATTAATAATCGGGAGCATCGAATTCTGCAGTCCATACTGAAACAAGACCCGTCTCTGATCAATCCCGCGAGCTCTGGCTGCCAAAATATATTCAGATTGAAGGGCTTCGATCATACCCGAACGTACATATCGATAAAATACTGCCGCTAATGGCAGCCCCAGAGTCAATACCGGCAGAAATAAGTGGTGAGCCAAATCTATAAACCGGCTTAAGCAAGATAATTTATAATGATAAAGAGATACCATTTGAGATGTCGGAAACCAACCAAGTGCACTGGCAAAAAAGCCCAGAAAAAGAACACCAATCCAGAAGGTTGGAGTAGAATAAAAAATCATCATAATTGCCGTTAACAAACGATCAAATAGAGAATTCCGACGCAGCGCCACAAACACCCCCAACAAAATCCCGAGGGCCAAGGCCAAAATTAATGCTGAAATCGCCAATAGTATTGTTGGATATAGCGCAGATGCAAGCATATCGCCAGTTGATCGATCGTAATAGAAAGAGGTTCCAAAATCAAAATGACATACAACCTGCTTAATCCATTTTAGATACCTGACGTGTAGTGGCTCGTCTAACCCAAAACGTTTTTGGATAATTTGTTGCGATGCGAGAGTCTGCGATGGATCAATAAACCTGACGCTGGGATCGCCAGGCGCAAGGTGAACAATGACAAAAGTCAAAGTAATGCCGACGAAGATCGTTAAGCCGGATCCCAACAAGCGCCTGATCAGGTAGGGAATTACCTGTAACCTATTCCTCAAAAACCTCATCCAGCTGCGTGCGTTGGTCAAGTGGAACCCACCAATCTTCTAAATTAATAAAGACACCGCGTCTATCAATTTGAACACCCTGGAAACGTTTATGAACAGCCGTACATTCGTAGCGATAGTATAACCAAGTATACGGTAAATCCCAAGACAGAAGTCGGGCAATACTGTCGGTACAACTTTGGGCAAAATCCGAATTCTGGGTCTCTTTGAGTTCCTCATCCAGCCTATCAAATCCAGTCGAGTAGTAACCAGTATAGTGAAAGGGTGTGAAAAAGCTCGAACTGTGAAATAGCGGCGCCAAATCCGTCTTCAAACCCACGATCCAGCCGGTCAGAGCAGCATCAAAGTCCCGGGTTGGCAGCAATTTGCCGTACAACATGGCCGGCTCAACCATCCTCGGGATAACTTTAATCCCAATCTTTTTCAATTGATCTTGAATAATAGTCGCCGCCTGCTCCCAGCGGAGATTACCAATTTCCGTAACGAGCTCGAATTCAAAGGGAATACCACCCTTTTCCAGTATCCCGTCACGGTTATGGTCCTGCCACCCCTCACTCTTAAGGATTGCCATAGCAGAATCTGGATCATAAAGCCAATGATAATTAGCTGCCTCATTATAAGCTGACAGGATCAACGGAATGGGACCATGCATGACTGAAGCCATCCCATAGTTCACCACATTTGCCAGTGCTTCACGATCAATTGCCATTGTCAGGGCTCTGCGAATCTGCTGTTTCCCGAAAAGCCGGTGCGGTTTGATGTAGCTTCCGATTGGTAATGAATTCCCATGAGATTTTTGGACTGAATGATAATAAACCGGATCAATTAAATTCCAACCGATATAATCATAGCGCCGCCCCCAATAACTAACTGGTCGTACGGCTGAGGTACCCCTCTCCCAATCCACTTGCAGATTCTGAAAGTCTCGCGGATAGACGCCCTCTACCAGATCTAACTCGCCAGATTTAAGTTGCGTAACAAGATATACATTTTCAGGTACTATTTTAAAGATAACTCGATCCAGGTAAGGCTTGCCTGCTTCGTAATAAGACTTGTTCCTTTTCAATGTAATCAATTGCTGAGCTTGCCAATCCAAAAAACAAAATGGTCCAGTGCCGATGGGATGCTGGTTATAATCGGATTCTCGCATTTTTTCCCGGGGTATATCACCCAGTAAATGCTTAGGGACAATATATCCCTCGACGGCATCCATCAACATCGAGAGGCTTTTTTGATAAAAACTGAAGACAACCGTGGAATCATCAAGAGATTCTACGTTTTTTATATTTTCTTTATACGAAATTCCATCCCAGCCAATAATTGAATCAGTATGCATTTTAAATGTAAAGACTACATCTTCAGCCGTGAAGGGAACCCCATCGTGCCAAACGACATCATCCCGCAAAGTAAAAGTGATTTTCAGACTATCATCTGAAATTATCCAATACTTTGCCAGCTGTGGCGTAAAAGTCGATAAGTCTTCATTAATATCAGCTAGTCTTCTGAATACCAGGCTGACAACATTCCGCGCCGATTGAGACAATGCAAAGAGAGGATTTAAGGATTCGGGCTCCGACCGAATACCAACGACGACCGTCCCACCGCTGGGAATTGCCAACGAGGTCGAAGGCTTAGATACACCCGGTTTACCTCTGCGGCTGATTCCGCATGATATTATGAGGAACAAAACACATCCCGCAAAAAGGATGAAAAATGCAATCCTCATCAATTTTATTGTTGGGTAATTGTTTATGTCACCGCAGCGATTGGATCTTCTTCTCAACTTCGGCAAGAATAAAATTAATCTTCTCAAAAGAGAACGGCTTGTTAATCACAAAATCTACCCGATTTTCAAGCTCGCTCGACTTTAAATTAAGAGCCCAGCCAGAAACCAAAATTACCTGGATCTTTGTGTTAATCTTCTTAATCATCTCGGCAAGTTGGATCCCATTAATACCTGGCATCCCAAGATCGGTGATAACAACATCGTAATGGGCTTTTTTTATCTCTTCCGGGGCTTGCTCAGAAGAATTACTGGAACGTATCGTATGACCCATCTCGCTTAAATACTCACTGAGGGTTTCGACAATGTAGTCTTCGTCATCAACAATAAATATGTCTAACGCCTTTGTTTTAATCAATTTGCCGGTATGAACATCTTCTCCCGGCCGTCTGGCTTTGGGGAATAACAATTTAATAGTCGTCCCGATGCCGACCTCACTCTCAACTTGGATCCGGCCGTTGTGCCGTTTAACAATCCCATAGACTTCACTCATTCCCAAGCCACTGCCAAGGAAACCCTTTGTAGTGAAAAATGGGTCGAAGATTTTTTCGATCACTTCTTCCGTCATGCCATGGCCGGTATCCTTAAAATCTACCCGGACAAAGTTTCCCGACTTTTCCGCCTTAATGGATAAGATCCCGCCATTCGTCATGGCATCAATCGCATTGAATATAATATTAGTAAAAGCATTCCGTAAATCGGATGAATCACCCAAAATAAAGAGATTTTCGTCGAGATTGAGGATCGGCTCGATAAGTATACCTCTTACCTTCGCCGCATTGTCCCAGCGGGGCCGGGTGATTTCGAGAACTTCCTCAACGATAGTCTTAAGGTCGACTGATTCGGTCATTGCCCGATCACTCGGCCGTGAGAATTCCTGTATTTTTCTGACCTTAGATGCCCCATCGAGGGCTGACTTTTCGATCATATCCAGACTCTTAAGGAAATAAGAATCGTTGGTCAGCTTCCGCAATAATTGGACCCGCCCTAATACAACAGTTAGAACATTGTTAAAATCGTGGGCGACACCGGAGCTGATCTTACCAACAGCAGTTAGTTTCTTCATCTGCGCTGACTTTTCCTCGAGCTCCCGCGACTTGGTAACATTCTTTACTACAAGAATAAAGCGATCCAGTTCTCCAGATTGGTTTAAAACCGGAAAGCAGCGTTCCTCGAAATACTCATTGAATCGTTCGTCATACCTGACAATCGGTATAACCGTACCGCCACTGACAGTGTCTTTGAGGGGACAATCTAAACAAGGATGCTTGCTTTGAAAGAGAGATTGGTGGCATTTCGCACCAGCAAGACTTTCTCCCCTTCCTAATACAACATTGGCAGCATTATTCGCATCCTCTATCTCAAGTTCAGCATTACAGACCATAATTAAATCCGTAATATGATCAAAAATGAACCTGAAATTTTTATCTTTGTCAGAAATAAGTTAACCCCTCCAAAGAAACAGCATCTATCCTAAAAAGCGGACATAAAATACAAAAGTAAAATAATAAACGCTATTATTTCTAGACTATCTGCCCAATTTTATAGAATTCAAGGAAGGATTTATTGGAGGTTGCGGAAAATTTTCCGGGTATGTTCGACTTTTCGATCGCCACCGATCTTCTGGAAATTCTTTATCGCCTTATTGACAACTTTTTTAGCTGTAGCTTTATCACCCATATCAATATATAGCTTAGCCATTTCGACAAGGGTTTCGGCTAAGTTTATCGGATTAGTTATCAATTCGTAAATCCGCTTACTGTTTTCAAAATAGGATAAGGCTATGTCGAAGTTCTTACTTAGACGGTTGATCATTCCCAGAATTTTATAGGCTTCGGCAATACTCAAACGGTCACCAATCTCGCTAAAAATAGCAAATGCCGAGGTGACAAACGCAGTTGCCATAGATAGCTC
>CAZAKO010000024.1:12108-24763 GCA_964485745.1 uncultured bacterium | reverse complement strand
ATTTGTGCCAATTGTAAAAAGATCCGTGACGATCAGGGTTATTGGAGCAATGTCGAGTCCTATATCGCCAACCATGCCGAGGTTGAATTTACTCATGGCATCTGTCCCGAATGCATGGAAAAGTTGTATCCGGATTATGTGAAAAAGAAAAAAACTGGTAAATAAACTTCGCATTTTAGCTTCTAAATTTTAAAAAATATTAATTGTAAGACCGCAGGCGTTTAGTTGGTCCTAAATTTCTCATTTAATATCGGGATTGATAGTGAAAAATTCTTGACATATTAAAACGATTCAATTAAAATTGAACCAATTACTATTTGAAAAGTAAAATCTCAATAAACTTAGAGATAATTATGCCATCACGATATCTCGAATCGGCACTTGCGCTTCTGAATAAAATTAAAGCGGTGAATTGGTATCGCAAATAGTCATTCCAAGTTGAATTTAGGAAGTAGTTTTTTTACCTTATTTGCAGATGACTCCAGGAAACTCAATAAATAATAACTGTTTGATCAAGATCTTTTTAGTATTTCCAATTTTTTTGCTACTGACCTGCTCATCGGCAAAAAAACAGGCGCCTGAGGTTATCCTGGCGCGGATTGGAGATAAGACTATTTCGGTGAGAGAGTTTTTACATCGGGCGGAGTTGACCCTCAGACCAAATAATTTTAAAGATAAAAATGTTACTTTGAGTAATTTGATCTCGGAAAAAATCCTGGCGTTAGAAGCCGGATCTAACCACGAGTTACGAAAGAACGCCGCTTTTCAGAGCTACCTGAAAGGTCTTAAAGAACAGATGATGCGGGATGAGCTGTTCAAAGAGGTAGCCTATGACCAGGTAAAACTTGATAGTCAGGAAATTGCGCGAAATTACCAGCTGTCCAAGCGCGAGTACGAACTCGAGTTTTATACGATTATGGATCGTCAAATGGCCCAGACGATAGCAGCTGCTCTCGATTCAGCTCCGCAGCTTATGGACCAGGTTTTTGAGGAATTAAAGAATCGAGTAGGCAAGCAGCCAATCCATAAAGTCAAGTATCTCGATCCGGACGAAGAGGTAATTCACCGGGCGTTATATACTAATCTGCTGGATGTTGGTACGACTATTGGTCCGCTGAAGCTCAGCAACGGCGACTATCTCATGCTGAAGGTAATTAATTGGGCTGATGTAGCGGTGGTCGGCATGGAGGAGCGGCAGATGCGCTGGAATCAAGTAGCTGAGAAAATGCAGCGTGCCAAAGCTGACGAACTATGGCGCTCCTATCAAACTGAGCTGATGAAGGGTAAAAAATTGCAATTTAATAAGACCTCTTTTGATGTTCTATCCAATGCTGCCCTGCAATACTATATCCAAAATTTACCCACTGACACCGTCCAGCTGAAACTGCCCGAGATTCCTTTCGTCGAGTCGGACATTGATGAAAATGCGCCATTTTTTACAGTTGGCAAGCAGGTTTGGACGGTCGCGGATTTCAAGCAGGCGGTTATGACCCATCCATTGGTTTTTGGCACTAAATATTTAACAAATGAAAATTTCAGCCGGTATTTTAAGCAAGCTGTCGTTGATTTGGTCCGGGATCACTATCTAACCAAAGCAGCTTATCGAAAATCTCTAGACGACTCCGCAGATATCGAGCGCACCATGGGCATGTGGAGTGACGCTTTGATTGCCTTTAATCAGAAAAAGAAAATAATCGATACTGCTCTGGAGCAAGGTTTAATCAAAAAGGGTGACGACTTGGGAATTAACAACTATTGGGAAAACTATATTCAGGATTTACAGCAAAAATATAGTAATTCAATCCAGTTAAATTACGATGAATTCAATCAGATCAAGCTGACTAAGGTTGATTTTTATGCCATTCGCCCAGGAGTTCCGTATCCGGTTGCATTTCCAGGTTTTCCACTTTTAAGTGCTTCTACCGAGATTGATTACATAAAACGAAAGCTCTAATTAAATCAATGGGATTCGGAATTTCAGAGACATCTGTCGTTAAGAAAAAATGTATTAGCACTAATAATAGAATTAGTGTTTATTGAGAATGGTGAATAATTCTTTTTTTATCTAGATTTTTTAAACTTTTATCGTTAACATCTCCAAGTGGAGCGATAGAACGCGAACAGATTAAATAATGTCAACTTTAACAAAATCAGAGGTGATAGGTATGAGAGGGAAAATCACACACATTGTTTTGGCACTGTTGATTTTAACCGTTGGACTGAGTACTCTGTATTCGGGTACTACGGGGAAAATCGCAGGCGTAATTACTGATGCCGATACCGGTGAGCCATTGTTTGGGGTTAATGTAGTAATTAAGGGTACCTCCTTAGGAGCTGCGAGTGATAGTGACGGGAATTATGCGATTTTAGGTGTTACACCCGGTATCTATACGGTCATGTATACGATGATTGGTTATCAGCCAGTCCAATATGATGAAATTCGGGTTAATATTGATCTGACGACGACGATCAATGTTGACCTGAAACGGACGACCTTAGAATTAGGCGAATCAATTGTGGTCACGGCTGAGAGAAAACTGGTTCAGCGCGATATGACCTCTTCGCTCTCCTCAATTTCTGCCGATCAGATCGAGAATCTGCCGGTAACCTCGGTGACTCAGGTGTTAAGGTTAAACGCCGGTATTATTGAGTCGGCTGGCAGGCTGCATATCCGCGGTGGTCGGGCTGGCGAGGTTGCCTACTGGGTAGATGGAGTGGCAGCTACGGATGTATATGATGGTAAGATGGCTACTACGGTTGAAAATTCCGCCGTCCAGGAGATGCAAGTCATTAGTGGTACCTTTAATGCCGAATATGGTCAAGCGATGTCCGGGATTGTGAATATCATCACTAAGGAGGGTGGTCAGGAGTATAACGGACAGGTCAAAGCGTATGTTGGCGATTACATCAGCAGTCATTCCGTTTATAGTATCTATAAAAATCTGGAAACCGAGATGGATCCAGCGACGCGCCTGACCAAGATTGTCAGTAGTGAAAAAGTCAATCCACTGGAAGATTTTAATCCAATTTATAATGGTGAATTCAGTCTCAGTGGTCCGGTACCAGCATTAGGTAAAAGTATGACCTTTTTCGCTAATGCGCGTTATGTTTACAATGAGGGCTATTTTTATGGATCGGAATGGTACAAACCCAATGGCTCTCCCGGTAATCATGAAATTGTGGCAATGAACCCTTACCAAAGATTGTCAGGGCAGGGTAAGTTGACCTGGCGGTTAGGCAATGCCATCAAGCTCAACTATAACGTGTTCTGGGATAAAACCGATCGGGATCGGAATTATTTTCGGGAAGGTGGTGGAGATTACTCGTATAATACCTCGGCAGTGGCAAATTTCAGTCAATTCAACACTCACGATTTTAAATACGTCCCCAATGCCTTACCCCAATACCACGCTCAGGGATTGACCCAAACCGTAAATTTGAATCATATCTTGTCACCCTCGACTTTTTATGAACTGCGGGTGAGTCGCTACTATTCGGAGTCGAAACAGTATGTCTGGGAAAATACTGCAAAGGCAGTCAATAAATATTTGATCAGTATAACTGAGGATACTACCTTAGGTATTATCGCTGAGACATTTGATATGGGCAACCAGGCTAAATTGGATTCAATCATTAAATTGGGTGGTAAATATACCTATGTAGTTGATCCTAACGGACCACAGGGTTATATTGATCCGGACGATATTGCTGCGCCGACTTCAAATAGTTTTATGAATAGGGGCATGGATATCACCAATACGGAGCGCAGTACCGCCTACTGGGTGGCTAAGTTAGATTTTACCAGTCAAATCAATAAGCTGCATCAAATTAAGCTCGGTTCAGAACTCAGATTGTATAAGCTGGCGTTAAATGGCTACCGAATTACCGGAAAAACCAATGCGTCGGGGATTGTGATTGATCCATTTGAACCAGCGATTCCAGTTGAGAGCTCGGTGTTAAGGAATGATTACGTGCGTGAACCGCGCGAGTTTTCAGCTTATCTCCAGGATAAAGTCGAATACAAGGACATCATCTTTAATCTGGGTCTGAGATTTGACTATTTTGATGCCAATTCGGTCGTACCGACCTTTCCGGGTGATCCGAACGTTTACGCGCCTTTTAATAATAAGAATATTTATGATGGTTGGACAGATCCACCGTCTACCTGGACCGGTACTATGAATGAATGGATTCAACAGCAGCTTGCATCTGGGGCAATCCGGGAATATACGGTTGCGGAGCGGCGCGAATTTATGAATACGAAAGTTAAAGCCAAAACCGCCATTAGTCCCCGTCTGGGCATCGCCTTTCCGATCACCGATCGGGGCGTGATTCATTTCTCCTATGGTCATTTCTTCCAGATGCCTGAATTCCAGTATTTATATACCAATCCCGATTTCAAGATTTCCAGTACTTTCAATAAGCCGAATTTCGGGAATGCCGATCTGGAGCCGCAGCGAACGACCATGTATGAGATTGGTCTGCAACAGCAGCTTTCCGATAATATTGGTGTGGACTTGACCCTCTTTTATCGGGATGTCCGGGATTGGGTCGGAACCAGCGAGATGATTGCCACCGATTATCCCAATGTAGATTATACCAAATTTGTCAATAAAGACTACTCGAATGTACGTGGGGTAACGGTTAAGATTGACAAACGGTTGAGTGATAACTACTCCTTCAGGGCTGACTATACCTTCCAGATTGCCGAGGGGACCTATTCCAATCCGACGGATGCCTATAATGCCACCCTGGCCAACCGGGAACCAATGCTGTCAATGGTGGCAATGAACTGGGATCAGAAACATACCCTCAATGCTCAAGGAGTTTACTCGGTGGCTAATTGGACTTTCTCCATGATTGGCAGATATTGGAGTGGACAGCCATATACGCCCAGCTTCCCGGTGTCTGAAACCGTGGGCGGTTCGACCGTTTCTAGCTTGACAACCAATAGCGCCCGCCGTCCAGCTCAGATCAATGTTGATTTAACCATCAACCGGGCTTTCAAATTAACTACCGGTTCAAGATTCGAGATTTATATGAACGTCTATAACATCTTTGATGCCAGGAATCAGACGGCGGTTTACGGCGATACCGGAAGTGCCGATTATACCACGAACACCGATCCGAGTAAAATTGAGTACAATGCCAATCGAGTCAGTACAGTTGAGGATGTTGTCACGCAACCCAGTTGGTATTCGGCGCCCCGTCAGGTTGAAGCGGGTATCATAATTAATTTTTAATTTTAAAGATGGAGAGATTAGCATGCGTAAGATTTTGGATTTAATCACAGCAATTGTGGTGCTTTCCTGGCTGCCCTCGACATTGTTGTTGGCGCAAATGGATAAATTGCATGGCGATGACCGGGAATACCGGCTCGGAGTTCATGCAGCCAACCAATTTCGCACCAGCTTTTTTAATGATGGGACTTATGGCGGGCGAGTCAACCAGCCGCCTCAGGTAGCTGGCGAATGGCCCAAAAACAGTACCCATTACTATCTGGTAGACGGCAATGACTTTGTTGGCTCGGAAATCACCGATAGGAATGGTAATACTTACCATATTAATAGTGAAACCAAGTGTGTAGATATTGGTGGTTCCAGGGGTGATAAATGCGGGGAAGATTTGCATTGGTGCTGTTTTTTACCACTACCTGGTTTCTGCAATATCAATGGTGACCGGGTTGCCATGGCACGTGGTTCCAACGAAGTGGAAGACTCCTGGCCAAACTACTGGCCCGATATTGGTGATCCCAAGAATCCCCGCTACTCACCCGACGGTTGGGCTGGTTCCTGGAATGGCTACTTCGGGCGGGATGTTTTCAATGCCGACGAGGAAAGCTATTTCGTTACCGATGATTGGGAAAATAAGGAGTTCTATCCAGATTTTATGTGTGATACGGTTGTTACCGATCGGGGAGGCTTGGGAGTAAGAGTTTATGTCCGCGGATTAGAGTGGACTAAGGCTGCCGTAGCAGATGGAATCTTTTGCATCTACGATATTGAAAATGTCGGGACTTATTTGCATGATAAATGTGTCTTTGCCTATAAGATTGGCAATAATATGGGTGAGTCGGACGCTGGGCCTGATGCCGGTGATGATGATGCCTTTTTTGTGCGTGAGGAAGACCTTGCCTATATGGCTGATGCCGATGATATCGGCGCCGGTGGCTGGACCCCGGTAGGCTGCATGGGCGGCGCCTTCCTGGAAAGCCCGGGCAATCGTTATGATGGGATTGATAACGACAATGACGGACAGGATTTATCCGGGCCGAAGATCAGCACCGACATGTTTGACCCTAAGGTTCTCGAATTGGGCACCCCGATCGTATTGATTAATTATGATACATTTGAACGAACATTGACTACTCTCAGTGAACTACCGAATAATCATTATGAGTTTGTCTATAGCTCCCAGGTATTTTCTTTTGATGTGGGCGACACCCTTACGGAAATTGGTGATAATTTAGTAGATGATAATCTGAATGGGCTGGTTGACGAGAACCGCGGACGGGATGACGGTACGGGAACGATTACCTATCTCTATGTCGGGCATAAATACATTGATTATTACCATCCGGATGATCCGAATAATGGTATGCAGAATCTATTATTAGACGAAAAACGTGACGACGGCATTGATAACGATGGGGATTGGGATCCATTGTTTGACGATGTTGGTACCGACGGTCTGGCTCCCGGTTCAACGGGTTATCCCGGTCCGGATCCCGATGGCACGGAAGGAAATGGTCAGCCCGACGCCGGCGAACCGCATTTCGATCAGACCGATATTAACGAAACCGACATGTTGGGATTGACAAGCTTCAACCTTTACGATTGGAGTTCTCTGAATCAGTATGATGATGAAAATTATTGGCTGGCGATGCAGCCGGGTTTATTTATCGCAAACATGACCTCGACCAATGTCGAACTGCTGTTTGGCTCCGGCTACTTCCCGCTGATTCCCGGTCAAATCGAAAGATTTTCGGTGGCGGTTATCTGCGGTGAAGACTATGACGATATTATTAATAATAAACGTAACTTTGCCGAGGCTTACACGCAAAACTATAATTTTGCCAAGGCGCCCTTGATTCCCAAGGTCCAGGCGATTGCCGGAGATAACCGGGTCCTACTGTTCTGGGATGCAGCCGCCGAACAGTCGGTTGATCCAATCAGTACCGATCCAGAGGGCAAGGATTTTGAAGGCTATCGGATTTATCGTTCCACCGATCCCGGCTTCAATGATCCGAAGAAGATCACCGATGGTCACATTGGGTCGCAGATCGGGATGAAACCGCTGGCTCAATTTGACCTTGATAACGATTATGAAGGTTATGCTGCGGCTCCCTATCAGGGGGTCCATTTCTGGTTAGGTGAGAATACCGGTCTGCGGCATTATTATATTGATGAAACTGCGGTTAATGGGTTTACCTATTATTATGCCGTAACTTCCTATGATCATGGCGATCCAAGCAAGGGGATTGATCCTTCAGAGTGTGCCATATATGTGGCAGTGCAGGCATCTGGCGAAGTTGAAAAAGGCGACAATATTGCGATTGTCCGACCGCAAGCACCGGCTGCCGGTTATAAGCCACCCCGTCTTGATGAAAATGGGATAGCTCCTGGCGTTAGTAATACCGCTTCGGGAAGCGTCAGTTTTACGGTAATCAGGCCCGATTTAGTTAAAGACGGTCATAAATATCAGATTACTTTCAGGGATACTCTTAATACCAGTAACTATCCCGCAACCCGTGATTTTACCCTAAAAGATCTTACTGATAATGTGATCCTGCTGAAAGATACAGGTTTAGTTGGTGGTGTGGAAGGTCTGCCAATTACCGATGGTTTTCAGTTGGCGTTTGAAAATAATCCGGATGCGTTAGCTCTTAATGCGGACAGCTCCGGTTGGAGTCAATCGGGAGTCCCAGCCTTTGAGTTTGTCCGGTATTCGCCGTCGCCATCGAGTCGGCCAGTTAAATTAATTATCGGTGATTTTCAGATTCTGTTTGCCGAAGTGGGAATAGATACATCTCATAAGTACTTTTTAGGAACCACCGAGATACCGGTTACGCCGGTAAACTTCACGATTATCAACACTTTGACGAATGAAAGGGTACCCTTTGCTTTCAGAGAGCGGGCTGGCAGTGACGGGAAGTTTTCCTTTGATATGGCCAAGCGCCGCTCCGATGAAATTATCTTCTTGGCTGATCCTGATTCGGATCCTCCGGTTGCCAGCTGGGTTGTCCGTTGCACGATTACTTCGAGCACCCAGGCGGATTCATTCCCACCTGAACCCGGCACGACCCTGACTTTGAAGACGGATAAACCCTTCCTGTCACATGATACTTTTGAGTTTACGGTTTTAGCTGCGAATATTGACAAAGATAAGGCAAAAGTTGATTTAGATAAAATCAGGGTTGTCCCGAATCCCTACATCGTGACCAATTCGTGGGAACCGCCGAATAGGTACTCCAGCGGACGAGGAGAGCGGCAGTTGCAATTTATTCACTTACCTGCAAAATGTAAAATCCGAATCTTTAACACGCGCGGACAGTTGGTTGTGACCCTGAACCATGAGGCGGCGATTGATGATGGTGCCGAGATCTGGAATATGCTGTCTAAGGATAGATTGGATATATCCTATGGCATCTACATTTACCATGTCGAAGCCGAGGGAATTGGTGAAAAAATCGGCAAATTCGCGGTTATTAAGTAGGTGATAATATGTATATGAAAAAATATTTTCAGGGAGTGATAAACATGAAGAAGATAATAATCTTTATTCTGGGACTATTACTGGTCTTAAACCTGCCGATTTATGGTGTCACCAAAGTTGGAACGACTGCGGCACCATTTTTAGCTATTGATGTTGGTCCGCGCGCAACGGCGATGGGCAGTGCCTATGTGTCTGTCGTTCGGGATGCAACGGCGATGTATTGGAACCCGGCAGGTATTGCCCGGCTAAATAATAATATTGAAGCTACCTTTTGCAATACCAAGTGGATTGCCGATATTGCACTCAATTATGCGGGTGCGGTTTTCAAAATGGGTAATTTAGGGACGCTGGGCGTTAATGCTTATCTGTTGACGATGGACGAAATGGAACGCACAACCGTATCTCAGCCAGATGGAACTGGTGAATACTTCGATGCCGGTAGTTCGGCTTTTGGCTTAAGTTATGCTCGCAATTTGACCGACCGATTTGCAATTGGCTTAAATGCCAAGTATATCAATGAGCGGATTTATCATTGCAATGCCAATGGTTTCGCGCTGGATGTCGGCGCCCTGTATGCCACCAGTTTTCATGGATTGACACTCGGGATGAACATTTCCAACTATGGGACTAAAATGCAGCTCGATGGTCGCGATTTATTAGTCCAGGTTGATGTGAATCAGCAGATCGCAGGGAATAATCCCCAAATAAATGCCAAACTGGAAACCGGTAAATATGATTTACCATTGATGTTTCGTTTTGGTCTCTCCATGGATCTGATCAAGGGGAAGTATAATAATCTGATTCTGGCTGCCGATGCGCTGCACCCGAGCGATGATGTCGAGTATGTTAACGTCGGTGCCGAATACACTTTATTCAATATCCTGTCACTGCGCGCCGGCTACAAGCAGCTTTTCGCTCAAGATAGTGAGCAGGGACTAACTTTAGGCGGTGGGATTCATTATAATGTCTTTGGAACCAGTGCCTTTTCCTTTGATTATTCCTATATCAATTTTGGTGTTTTTCAGACCGTTAGTATGTTCAGTATCGGTCTAAGTTTTTAGGCTCCATAAGCTAAACTCTCGTGGCAGCAGTTGGGATTTGTAGACACCTGTCTACAAATCCCAATTCGTTTTTCAGAAACTTTCCAAGAGGGGTGGGATTATCTGATTAACTGGTAAATCCCAACCGTCGTCGTAGTCAACATCATCCCGGCTGGGATCCCCGAGTTCCAGAATAGGGGTAAAGTCATAAAAATTTACGGTAACAGCCGTATTAGTTATGTTAGTATTTGAGATCTAGTTTACTAATAATTTTTGTATTCGCACCTGTCAGGACGATTTTTAGTTCTGGCTATCCTGACGTCTGGCGGTCAGATCCTCCTCGATCTTAACCATCATTTTTTTGTCGAGTGGATAAAAGAACATAAACACCATACCCACTAAGGCAAAGATGGATGGGTAAACACTCATAATCATCCGCACCCCCAAAAGTCCACTTGCGGTTTGGGGTTGGTTGGCGATATAACCATAGGCACCCAAAATCCAGGTTAAGGCGGAAACACCTAAGGCGATCCCCAGTTTCAGTGAAAATAGCCCCGCGCTCATCACCAGCCCGGTAGCCCGCCGACCTTTTTTCCATTCTGAATAATCGGCTGTATCGGTATAGATAGCCCACTGTAATACAGATACCGGACCGACCGAGAACGAGGTAATAATTTGAAGAACGAACATCATAACGACACTTGTAGGCGTTAAGAAGTAGAAAAGCGCCGTTGATATACCGGCTAAACCTAATAATCCCGCATAAGTTCTGGCTTTCCCGAAGATTCTACTAATAACCCCACTTAAGATGACACCGGTAAGGGTCATGATCGTACCCGAAGCCATAAATATCGAGACTGCGGGAAATTTGCCGATCAAAGGTAGGTTCCATTCTTTTACTTCGACAAAATAGTCGAAGTAGTACATGATGGCTCCGCCGCGTATGACGATGTAAATGAGCTGGAAAACACTGGCAATGCCAATCAATACCCATGGCACATTAGTAAACAAATCTTTTAGATCCTGCTGCAGCGGAGTTTTCTGTCCCTTTGGAGGTTGAACTCGCTCTTTGGTTGTAAAGAAGGTAAGATAAAGCAGCACAATCGCGATTGCGGAAAAAATGCCCATGGTCATTTGCCAGCCAAAGGGACTGGTTCGGCTTCCGCCAATCTTTTTTACAAGCAGTACAAATGTCAATTGCAGGATGGTGGTGGCGATAAAAGCCGCAATAAACCGGAATTGAGAAAGAACCGTCCGTTCATCTGAATGCGGGGTCATCACGCCCATTAACGCCGAATAAGGCACATTCACAACCGTATAAGCCATCATTAGTAAGGTATAGGTAACGTAAGCATAGATGAGTCTGCCGCTGATGCTGATGTTAGGAGTTGTAAAGGTAAGTACCCCAAGCAGCCCAAATGGTATTGTAAACCAAAGGATATACGGACGGAATTTTCCCCAGCGGGTATTGGTCCGGTCGGCAATGACCCCCATCATCGGATCGTTGACCGCGTCCCATATTTTGGTTACCAGAAACATAATGCTGATTGCTGCCGGAGAAAGACCAAATACGTCGGTATAAAAAATCGGGACAAAAAGAATAAAACTCTGGAAAAAGATGTTCGATGCGGCATCTCCCAGACTGAATCCAATTTTTTCACTTAATTTTAATATCCCCTTACTCTCTTTCATAACCTACCCTCTTTATTAGGATTATTGTCTAATTTGAAAACACCTCGGGTTCTTTTGCTGATACCTACTGCATCAAGTTGGTAATAAAAGGCTTCAGTCGGTCAGAATCAATCGTGGTGAGTCCTGTTTGTTCTTTGATCGCTTTAATATACTGCAGCACAATTTGAGTCAGCACTGCGCCCGGTCGGGGATAAGCGGCGACGATATAGTGCGGTCCCGGGGCGGATTCGCCGGCTTCCTGTTCCAGTTCGGCCCGAAGATTATCGGGCGAGATTAATGAATTTGCATGCTGAAAAATGACTTTGTCCATGGCTTGGTATACCGCTTTACTCTCATCTATCAAACCGTAATAGTCGAGTAATTGTGCAAATACGTAATTCGAGGTAGTATAGACATCCTGTCCCTGTTCGGATTCAACCGGTCCGCCGTCTTCGGTGCGACACATCGCCCAGCCCATGAGTGTCCGGTTATTGTCATAGATGGTTTTAAGTATTTTTAGGGCGCGCTTAGCCGGAATAAATGGTTCCTCACCCATGGCAATTAGCGCCCAGAGAGCATCGAGTTGATTGGTCCAGACGTCGGTGTTGGTTTTACCGGATACCGGATCATAGCAAGTGACATAATATTGCAGTTTTTGACCGCGGCTATTGGTTGTTTCCCGCCATAATTTTTCAAAGACTGCTGCGACCGCCTTAAAATGTTCTGCGTACTGTTTTTTAGCGGGTTCATCACCCATCATTTCTGCCATCCGTGCCATTACCTGGCAGCCCGCCATGAAAGTAGTCGCGTCATAAGCATCGGCGCCAAACAGAGTCAAGTTGTCAAAAGTATTTTTGACCTCACCCGGATTGCCCTCGGGAATCCCATCTCCGTCAATATCCAATTCCAGCGAGTGTTCGAAACCGAATTTGAGAGTTTCCCAGTTCTTTTTAAGAAAATCCAGGTTGCCGGTGAATTTGACGTTGCGCAGAACTCGGGTGGCAAGCTTGGGGAAAAGGTCTACCCAGTAGTTGTTGTTGTACCAGGCATAATCGCTGACATTGCGCAGGGCATGACCTTTTGGTAAAGCCCCTAAATCATGATACACACTGCCCTTGACCTTGATTGCGTCTCTGATCTGAGTCAGCGAAACGCCCTCGTACTCTTCCGGGTAAATCGCAAAATGCTGTCTGGCTTCGGTAAACGAGGCATGAATATGATAAAATCGT
>CAZAKO010000024.1:0-12008 GCA_964485745.1 uncultured bacterium | reverse complement strand
GCGCAGTACTCTTAAGGCGCCCTCCTTGTCATTCTTATATGAGGGATTTTGCCGGAGTAGAGTGTAAATTCGGTTGATGATCGTCAGTGTCCGATTCAGCCACCGTTGATAGCTGTCCAATGCAATTTTCACCATCTCTCTGGGTCTGGTATTTTCGTTAGCAAAATTCTTGAGGTATTGGCGCGGGAATTCTTTTCCGTCAATGTATCTTTGTTGGGGAAAATCCAGAGCGATAGCCAATGGAATACGCATTACAGCCTGGGGCTCGAGGGTAAAGGTCAGACTGATTGCCGCACCGTAATCCTGATTCAGAATTGCCGGTCTTTTTTCATAGAAGCTGCCATCTTCATTCAAGAGCAAGTCCTGCTTCAACCGGTTCAGACAAAAATAGGGCTGGATGTCAGTCTTTACCCCTTCCACTTGCGGTACGGCGATGACCATACGATCCTGACTTTCCTTACTTCCCATGATTACGCCGCTAATACCGTTGAAGTCGAATGCCTCGTGTCGGTGACCTTTTACCGGAGCATAGCAGAGATAAACTGTATCCTGGTCGGTTGGTTTTAATTCCTTTTCCTGAAGATTGACCAGTGAGGGTCGGGGAATAACCAGAGTAATTTGCCGGGATTTATTAGTCGCGTTTGTTACTTCGAATTCCTCTACCCCAATAGGCATTAGCGCTTGGTCATCACCACTCAGAAAGGGCGAAACCCACCTTCTTGTTACCTGAATTTTTTCCAGGTTATAGCTGATTTCAGCCAGTGGCGTAGCCAGTGAAATTGTGACTTGCTCCTCAGCAATAGCCGGGTGATAATAATTACGCAACGCCGGCACATCATCAGGTCCTTCAACTACGTGAGGATCTTTCGGTGTCAGCATTACATATTGATCTCTTTCGTCTTCGTTTTCCGAATCGGCGGAAATGCGGACAAATGGTGCCGATCCCAATTGAATAGCGTTCTGATTGAGTAAGATCAATCGGCCGGCATTATTCAGTCTGTTATACAAACCATCGGGGGAAATGCCGATCGAGCAGGTCGGGGCACCCTGCAGGGCAATCGTCTGCGGAAATTGCAGGGTTTTGGACATGCCCTGATGGTGAACCGTCATTTTATTTTTTTCATAAATTTGAGAGATTTGTTGACCTGAGATCGTAAAGACATCGCTAATATTTATTTTTTCCATACTGAATCTTCTATTCATTCTTTCTTGATAATGTCTTTGCCGCCAAGACTCAAAGGCTCCAAATTTATATTATGTATCGTTTAATACCTTCTTTAATTATTGGAACATTAAAATTGATTAGAAAACCTATGTGTCTGCTAGTCAACTTAAGATAGCTCAGTATTTGAGCTGCCCATACAGGATTTACATCATCAACTGCTTTTAACTCGCAAATAATAAGATCCTCTATCAATATGTCAAGACGAAGCCCTTCGTCAAAAATGATGTCTTCATATTTAATTGGAATGTCTACCTGTCTTTGGTAACGAAGCTCTCTCTTATCCAACTCATAACAAAAACAGACCTCGTATATTTTTTCGAGCAATCCAGGACCCAGGTTCTTATGCACATGGTAAGCGGCATCAACAATTTTCTTTGCTGCTAACTCCTCTTTTTCACTCGGAACATACTGAGTCATGAAATATTCTTAGAGTCTTAGAGTCTTGGTGGCAAATCCTCACTAACAATAGGAAAGATTTAACGGATGTTTTTTCGGCGCCTTTAGATTTTTAGTCGGAACCGCTTCCTGCGGGCCGAGTTTTACCGGTAGTTTGGTCGTCGGACAAGGCTTGATTTTCCCGAAGAGTAGGTCAGTCGAAACTCGAATGGAATCCGGCGTACCGCTGAAGTTGCAGACCACGGCGTCGGCTTCTTTGGTAGTACCTTCGATATAAGGATTATTGGTGACGACCACGACCTTATGACCGGCTTCTTTTAGTTTCTTAACCAGGAGCTGATTGTTACCGGATTTGACGATCCGGGCATAGTAATTAGTCATTACTACCAGATCAGCCTGTTTGGCCAGCTCTAAACACTCTTTGATCTCATCTTCAAAAGCCGAAAATGCGGTGTCCACTAAAATCAGATTTTGATTGTGATTCACCATCGCCTCGCAGAACATATGGGTGTGACAATAAGGATCTTTACCCAGAAATTCGTAAGGAATGCGTTGCTCAATCACCAGCATCCTCTGCTTCGGATTTAGTGGTAACATATTTTTATCATCGCGTATGATTATCAGGGCTTTTTGAGCTACTTCCCAGGAAAAGTCGCTGATTGTTTTACCGGAGGTAATCGCCCGGGTTTTCTCCGGATCATTTTTCCCGGCGGTTTCGAACAATCCCTGATCATATTTCATTTTCAAAAGACGGGCAACCGACTGGTCAATTCTGGCTTCGCTCAGTTCGCCCCTTTCAACCGCCAATTTAATGCCGAAGAAACACTGCGACCGGGACTCATCATCGGCTTTCAGCAGGATGGTGTCACAGCCGGCTTTGATTGCCATGGCGCAAGCCAGTGGCAGGGGCCATTTTTTCAGAATTGCCGCCATGCCGATCGCATCCGAAACGATCACGCCCTCGAATCCTAATTCCTCTCTCAGTAATCCGGTCAGGATTTTGGATGACAGGGTGGTGGGGTAGATTGCATCGTAGGCAGGATAGACGGAGTGACCGGTCATGATGGCTTTTACTCCGGCTTTGATCGCAGCTTTGAAAGGTACCAACTCAACTTCATGCATTCTTTTCTTATCGAGGTTGAGAACTTCCAGCACATCATGTGCATCGGTTCCCGAATCGCCTCTTCCGGGAAAATGCTTGGCGCTGGCCGCAATACCATTATCCTGCAAGCCCCTGATCAAAGCCACGGCATGACGGGCACAGACTTCAGGATCGTCGCTGAAGGAGCGCACACCGATTTCGGGATTCTTGGGATTGGTGTTAACGTCGCAGACCGGCGAATACATCTGAGTTATACCGATTGCCGTCAGCATTTTGGCAATAGTTGCGCCGATTTTATAAGTTAATTTCTCGTCGCCAATCGCCGCCATACCCATTGGTCCGGGAAATTGGCGGATGCCGCCAGCCATGTAATCGTTTTTGAAATCACCCTCGAAATCAATGGTCATATGCAGCGGAATCCCAGATGGCCGATTCATGGCGATCTGCTGCAGGCGATTCAAATCTTTGGAGTAATCTTCGGGTGTGATGCTGATGCCAAAGGTTTTGCCGTTAAAGTAATTATTGGCAATTTTAAAATAGTCCTTAGGCTTTTTAAAAGTCTGATCAATCTGGGAATTGCCCCAGTAAAGGTTCTTACAGGTTTCGAGCGCATAAGGTTCGAGGCACAGACCGCCGCAGTGCAGGCGGGTGATCTGTTCGATGCCGCTGGGAGTCAATATGGTCCCCCGACGGGTGAATGTCAGCAGCTGCCCGATCTTTTCCATTAAGCTCATGCCGGCGATTTTGTTCTGAATAAATGAATCTCGTTCTTGCAACATTATTTCTCCTAATTATCTGCTTGATGTTATTCCCATGTGCCGTGGTTATCGGGTCCAACCCAGAACTCACGCTCTTTCTTCCAGCCTGATTCAGCTATTTTCAACTCTTTGGTCTGCCAGCCAGCCTTGATCCTTCGGGTAAGGTCAGCAAATCCTTTATTCCAGGTCAGACCGTCGGGTACGGTGACATTCATGCTGCCAGCCGCATTGGCGTATCTTAAGCAGGATTCAACTGTATGACCCCAAATGAAAGCTGACAAAAATCCGGCAATTGCTGCATCGCCTGAACCTAATGCCCCAACAAATTTTTCCTCTTGATAGACGGGGAACCAGAGCTCACGGTTCGCCCAGTTTTCGAGATTGGCACACTGCGCCGCGCCAAATTGTTTGAGGCGCTCCTGACCGGCAGTGCGCACGTATAAGCCGCGGTGACCACATTTCACCATGGCGACCCCGGTGCCCATGGCAATTAAATTATTTCCGATTTCGGATATTTCCTTGACCGTAATGTGATCAAGCACACTCTCCTTCGGTCCTAAGTTAGCCTTCTTCTCGAGGAATTTTTCCTTGTAGAGAAAATAGAAAATCTCCTCAGCACTGGGAACCATGATGTCGGTCAGGGGGACCCAGTTGTGCAAAATTGCCAGCCAGTCTACCTGACCGGCGCGGCTGTTTACATCGGGGAGCGAAAGATCGAGAACGGTTGTGGTATCTAATTCTTTGGTTTTCCTCAGAATTTTAGTCAATTCAGCTCCGGTGTTTTCGTACAGCTTGGCCATCCAAGGCGGATAACCGAAAAGCATTAGTTGGGAACGCCCCACCAGATTGAAATCCATGTCGTCATAGCCAAAGGTATCATTTGCCCCGCAGTGATGCAGATAGAAGCGATCTATGCCGGGAATACAAATGGCAATGGTGTAGGAGGTTGATTCACCGGCTACCATATGAATACCTTTAAAGTGGCCCTCATGCTCTTCATACCAATTCAGAATTTGATGTCCAAAATCGTCATCACCAACCTTGCCGATTAATTCGGTCTTGACTCCCAATCGGCGGATCGAAACACCGGCATTAGTTACCGGACCGCCACCGACAACGACACATTTGCCCATATTGATCATTTTTCCGGGCACGAGCACATCTGTCATCTTATCCACTTTTCCCTCGATGGTGAAGGCAGGAATTAAATCGAGGCAAGTATGTCCGGCCGATACAATTTCAAGATCCTTTTTGGGTTTCATTTACAGTTCCTTTTGCATGTTCTGGTTGGTTTAGCGGGTTGTTTAGGTTGCTATTTTGAGGATTGCCTCAAGTGCCGGTTTTGGTCGGCATTGCCGATCAAACAAGGTCGGGTAGTCCACTCTGCCCCTGATCGGCAGGTAGCTGCGCCAGGATTGCTGATCATGCACCGCCCAAAAGGTTATGCGACTGAGCTTGTCGCGGAGTTTATGAAACAGGGCAAATAATTCACCATAGCGTTTCGCCTGCTCCTTTTGGACGGAATCGGGCAGATTATCCGGATAAGGATTGTACTTCTTCTGGGTTTCAGAATCGAAAGTCGCAATATCCACCATCTTGGAATCAACCGGATAAAAGGGCAGTACCCCGATGTCCAATTCCGTAATCATCTGGGGAATGTTCAATTTTGAGAGCTCTAAAATGGATTTTTCGATTTCATCCAGTGTCGGATAATCTAAAAACCAGTGTCCCTGGGTGCCAATGCCATCGATCCGAACGCCATGGGCTTGCAGGTTTTGGATCAGGCGAATGACCGCATCACGCTTGGCTTGATGCTCGGTGTCGTACTCGTTGTAATAGAGCTGGGCATCAGGATCGGCTGCGCGGGCGTACTCAAAAGCCTGCTGGACATAATCTTCGCCGATGATTTCGAGCCATTTGCATTTTCTAAAGGTGCCATCCTGCATAATGGCTTCATTAACGACGTCCCAGCCGTGAATGCGACCCTTGTAGCGTCCCATCACCGTGAAAATGTGCTCTCTCATCCGGGCAAGTAGTGCCGCACGGCTTAGCGGTTTACCGGTTTGGTCCTCAAAGACCCAATCGGGCGTCTGGTGAAACCAGACCAGTGTATGACCAATGATCTGCATTTGATGCTTTTCACCAAAAGCCACATATTGATCGGCAGCCGTAAAATCATATCTTTCCGGCTCGGGATGGACCTCTTCCCATTTCAGAATATTTTCCGGTGAGATACTGTTAAAATGTTGTTCAATGATGGCGGTGGCTTTTTGATCTTTTCTAGTGATTTGGTCTAAATTCAGGGCAGCCCCGATTAGAAAATCACTTGCATACACCTTTTTTAGAGACGGATGTTGAACTATTTTTGCACTATTTATATTTGACATTTATAGAAATCTAACTTGTTAACAGCGAGAAGATCCAACGGATTTATAATTGTTAATGTGAATCTTTAATATCATAAACCAAAATATAATCCACTGGTATTTTCTAACGAAGCTTTTTATCACTGTTCTACGTTCATTTTTTAAATATTCATTAAAACGGTTCAATTGTAAAAATTTTAGCCAAAAAAAGCAAGTGAAAATTACTTCTAAAAATTCAGCCTGAATTATCAGTTTTCCGAGACTAAATCGAAATGTATTAATCGAATTTGAAGGTAATTGTTTGTAAAAATTGACACGCCAAATTACAATCTCTTTTTAATTGGCAATTTTAAAAGTTTTCGATAAACTAATCCTGTTGTCTTACACCGCGAATAGCGGCTGAAAAAGAATGCTCTCCGAAGTTAGAAAAAACGATATGGCAGGTACAGGTATATTATAAAAATTAATGATGGAAGCGCAAATGGAATATTTGACAACTCTTTTTAATCTTGAGAACAAGATTGTGCTCCTGACCGGCGGTGCCGGGATTTTAGCCGGTGAAATGGCTAAAGGTTTATTAGCAGCGCGGGCTCAGGTCATCTTGCTCGACATTAATCAGGAGAACCTCGAACGCAGGGTTGCTGACCTGCAAAAGACTTACCCTAAGGTATGCGGTTTTGTTGGAAATGTATTAGACGAGGCTAATCTTATAGAAATTAGAAAAACGATATTAGCGAAATACGACCGGATTGATATCCTGATCAATACTGCCGGCGGCAATCTCAGTAAGGCGACCCTGGAAATTGATCAGAGTTTTTTTGATCTCAAAATCGAACAGTTTAAAAAGGTAACCGACCTGAACCTGAACGGGACGGTATTGCCGACTTTGATTTTTGGGAAAATAATGGCCGATCAACGCAGCGGCTCGATTATTAACATTTCCTCGATGGCATCCTTTAAAGCCATTTCGCGGGTCGTAGGCTATTCGGCAGCCAAGGCGGCAATTGATAATTTTACCCGCTGGTTGGCAGTCGAGCTGGCGGAAAAATTTGGGAATGGTATCCGGATCAATGCCATCGCCCCCGGGTTTATTCTCACCGAGCAAAATCGGACTCTCTTAACTAATCCGGATGGCTCGGTTACTCCACGCGGCAGGCAAATCATCAGAATGACGCCCTTCAAGAGATTCGGGAATCCGGATGATTTGGTCGGAACCGTACTCTGGCTGGCCAGCGATGCCTCGCAATTTGTGACGGGCACGGTCATCCCGGTGGATGGTGGATTCAGCATTTCCAGCGGAGTTTAACCCGGGTGGCACAATGGCATTAGAACAAAACTGGCGCTGGTTTGGACCACATGATCCTGTCACCCTGAAAGAAATCAGACAAACCGGGGCAATCGGAATTGTCACCGCTCTGCATCAGATTCCGATTGGCGAGGTCTGGTCGGTTGATGAAATTGTCAAACGCAAGCAAGTGATCGAGTCGGCGGGTTTGTATTGGTCGGCTGCCGAAAGCCTGCCAGTTCATGAGGATATCAAAAAGCGGAAAGGAAGTTTTCGGCGATATATTGAGAATTATCAACAATCCATCAGAAATTTGGGGCGGAATGGAGTTGATACGATTTGTTATAATTTCATGCCAGTGCTGGATTGGTCACGCACCGATCTCAAAATCGTCTATCAGGACGGTTCAATAACTACTGGATACCGCGCCACGGCGTTTGCCGCCTTTGATTTATTTATCTTGAAACGGAAAGGTGCTCAGGATGATTATTCCAATGAGCAATATGCAAACGCGCAGCGCTATTTTCAAGGATTAAGCGTCTCCCAGATAGATCAACTCACGGCAACCATTCTCCTCGGGCTGCCGGGTTCGCTGGAAGCCTATCGCCTCGCTGAATTCCGCCGGGCACTCGAAGAATATTGCGCCGTCGGTAGCGCCGAACTGCGAGCGAATCTGCGCGATTTCTTGGCTGAAATTATCCCGGTTGCCCAGGAAGCTGGAGTGCGTCTGGCGATTCATCCGGATGATCCGCCGTGGTCTCTTTTGGGACTGCCGCGGATTGTTAGCAATAAACCGGATATCAAGCAGATAATAGAAGTGATAGACACCCCGGCAAATGGGCTGGCGCTTTGTACTGGCTCACTGGGAGCGAGTATCGAAAATGATCTGGTGGACATAACCGCATCTTTTGCCCACCGCATCAACTTTATTCATCCGCGAAACGTTATCCGCAATGCCAATCGGGATTTCACCGAGACTCACCCGTTGGAAGGTGATATTGATCTCTATAGCGTTCTGAAAGTCCTGCTGATAGAGCAGCAAAAGAGGATTGATGCAGGACGACCAGATAGCCGTCTGCCGCTGCGCCCGGATCATGGACTGCTAATGAAAAGTGAGCAGCAGCGGGAAGGGATTTATCCCGGCTACTCGCTGCAAGGGCGACTGCGCAGTCTGGCGGAATTGAGAGGAATGGAGCTGGCGATTCGGCGCGCTTTAAGTCTGCCCTGATTTTCTTTATTTTCGACCGATAATCAGTTCATAGTATTGACACTTCAATATGATAATCATTTAAACACCTACTGTTTGTTTAGTGTGATATAAATTATTTGACTTTTTAGTTCCATCTTTTATCTTACTGCGACTTTAGGGATTTGCGGTAAATTGAAATGTTTCGGATTTTATTGATCCTAATACTGGCTGCTTTTACGACAAGCCTGGAGGGACAGGTCCAATTGCCGGCTTCCTCCGGAATAAACCAATCCCGTTTTGCCAATCATAAGCTGGAATTACTTTTTCAGCAATTGAATAAACATAAGGCAACAATTCTAACAGATACGCTGGTCGAAATGGGTGGTGAAGTGTACATTCAGCGCCTGGTAATTACGATTAACCAATACCGCGTACCGGTAGTAGTTGAAGCAAAGTCGGGAATCGTCGAACATATCGGAGTGGAAATTTTTCCCCGGTTGACCGAGTTTTCACAGATTTTTTTATATCAAGCGCTGGAGCGGATATTGTTAGAATTAGTGCTAAACAGCAAACAGGCAATTAATCTTTTGGAAACAGAGAGAATTACGATTTTGTTAGATGATGTTCCTTTTGGTAGCCTTGGTCATAATGATATCGAACGAATATTGGAGATCATGCTCGCCGCTGAAAAGTTTCCCTATTCGTGGAATAATTACCAATACCTTCTTGAATGTGAATCGAATGGGCACCGGTTAGAATGGATTCTACCAGCCCGTGCAGAATTGATTAAAGGTCACGATAAACGGGAATTAGATCGGCTGCTGATTCAACAATTATATGGCGATTGGGTTGCCGCTGAGGAGAGTGATGTCCGGGAAACTGATTTGCGGCAGCTGGAAAACGGTTTATGGCTGCTCCCCGGCAAGGAATTTTTCCCGGGAATTGCGAGTCAGTGTTACTATCGGCAGATGAATACCAGTTTGGAATTGGTCTTTGATGAACAGTATCCTGTTGAGAGTGTCATGAATTTTCTGCAGAAAGAGGTTCGCTCGGCACCGTCATTACATTTTAACTTGAAGTATAAAAATGTGCCCGACACGATTGTGACAATTGACTATCAGCAATTGCGTCGGGCACTTGAGAAGGAGCATTTCATCTATGCTGGTATCGAGACTGAGCGGGCTGATGCTTTCCAGGTAGTGGTGGTGTTCGAAAATCGGATCTATAATCATTTGCATCTGTTGTCATTCTGGCTGCCCCGTGCCGTTTTGAGTGGAGTTGCACCGGTAATTGAGGCGCAATTTTATCCCAACATTCGACGCGATAACCTTAATGATTTATTTTCAATCGAAACAATTGACAATAAAGTCCAAAAATTTCAAATTAGGCTGAAGTAATTTCCCAACATGGCAAGAGGTATTATGCTTGGAAGAAATGGTAGAATGGTGCTCATTTGTATTTTTATTCCGTTCTGGTTGGTTGCCCAGAGTGAGCAGGATATCAAGCTCTCGGGTGAATATTATTGGGGTGAGGGTGAGCACAAGTCTGAAGAGCAAGCCCGCAATTTAGCCCTGCAGGATATGTTGTTCAAGATTCAGGTAACGGTCAGTTCGGAAGTCATGACCAAAGAAGAGCAGGTTGATGAACGTTACACCGAAGAAGCCCGTTCGCTGGTAAGAGCATCTACCACGCTTTCACTTCAGGGAGTAGATTTTTTAACCAAATCTCGTAAAGGCAATCGTGTGGTTATTGCCTATATTTCAAAAGAAAATTACCGCAAAAGTATTGCGGCGGTGTCAGCCGAGATCAGCGGATTAGTGAAATCCATTGAAGTTGATGAACAACGGTTGGGTTTGGGCAATCTTATTGAAAATTATTACTTGGCTTATCTCCGTGCCTTTCAATGTCCCGAACCAATCCAATATACGACGCTGAGCGGACAGCAATATCCGAATGTGCAAATGTTCCTCAAGAATAAAATCGAAACCTGGCTAACAGGTTTAACCGTAACGCCGGGAAAAATAATTGTGGATGCCTCGATTCCAATGATGACGATCCCGGTCAACGTTTCTGATCAGGGCAAACCGGCGAGTAAGATTATAGCCAAATTGAACACTACTGATGCTGCCGAGATGGAGGTAATTGATGGCAAGGTACAGTTTTTCCGCTATCTGCTGCCGTCGGCGATGCATGAAAACTTAGATGTGATTTTAGCAGTCAATCTGGATCGTCAGAAAACCCGGGAGGATCTTTATCAGCTGCACGAATCTTTTAAAATAACCCAACCCAAAAAAATAGAGCTGGATTATTCGGGATTGGTTCGGCTTGGATTTAATGTCTATCCGCAGGTTAGCGGCGCACTGCTTTTCAAACCGGTGTACACCAATTTGAGTGTCGCCGATTTAGTCTGGGATTTTGGCGATGGCGAAACCAGTTCTCAGCAGAATCCCCTGCATAAATATGTTGATCAAAATGACCATATTGTGACCTTGACTTTCAACAATAACCAGGATTTGACGCTCAGCAAGCGGGTTAGCCCGGATGGCAAGACCGCAGAGATTGTCAAGGAGGAAAAACCGCCGGTATCAAAGGTACAGGAGTCCACGCCAGTCGCCGAAGAAAAAAAGCCTTGGTCACCGTCTTACGCCTCGCCGGTGCTGGCCGACTTGGCGAATTGCCAAAGTTACCAGGATTTGGCCGGGAAGCTCGAGCACTTTAAAAAGCAACATAAATTGATCTATGGCAAAGCCGATACGTTTGTCAAACCCGAAAACTGTTATATTTTTATCATCCATCCCCAATCAAAAACCGTGGTTGCAGTGCTGGATAAAGGCAAGGGCGAACGCCTGAATCTGAAAACCGGCGAAATAATTACCGATCTTAGTGCTCAGTACCGCGG
This sequence comes from uncultured bacterium, assembly GCA_964485745.1. GTDB lineage: Bacteria > Fidelibacterota > UBA2242 > UBA2242 > UBA2242 > CAZAKO01. Next base: position 788 of record CAZAKO010000024.1, on the reverse strand, counting down.
GATGATTTCGATTTACACGGAGGTTTACTGATGAAAAAATGCTGCGCCGGAGTGGTGCTCCTGCTCCTGACAATTGCCCTGTTAGCCCAACACAAAACCCAGGTGTTTTTAAGTCCGATTGGAAATGCGAAACTTCAGGAAAGGATTGAAGCAAGTGCGACTTATCTACTGACGGAATTCAATGTTGCCTTTAAAAATGGGACTTTGCCAGTGTTGAATGAGAACATGTTCACCCAGTCGGCAATGAAAAACATCCTGGCTTTATGGCATACCAAGCCTTTCTATTGTGAGGAGACGGAGATTGTAACCAATCTGGTGACCCGATCCGACCGCAGTTATGAAATTCGCCCGGTTGCGCTCGTCTTTGAGACTGCCGGTGAAAACCCGCATTATGAAGAAGGTGTTATCCTGATAACACCGACCGGATTGATTGATGATTTCTATTTCGGATTGGAAAATCATCGCTATAAAAGCCTCTTACAGGCGGGCAATACCGTTACCGAATTTCGGCGGCGTCAGATTATCCTTGATTTTGTCGAAAATTTCCGGACTGCCTATAATCGTAAGGACCTGCCTTATATTCAGAGTGTTTTCAGTGACCATGCCCTGATCATTGTCGGGAAAGTTGTGGAAGAGGACAAGAATAGTCCCAACATGTTAGATGGCAATTTCGAAAAGAAAAAAGTCGAATTGATCCGGTTGAACAAACAGGAATATATTGATCGGCTGACCCGCGTTTTTAAAGTCAATCAGTTTATTAAAGTCGGATTTGACGAGATTGAGATTTA
>CAZAKO010000023.1:0-20000 GCA_964485745.1 uncultured bacterium | reverse complement strand
TATAAGTGTGAAACCTTCCCTAAGACCAGATCTCCCTCCCGCCGAGAGGCGGGGCTTAAGGCTTCCCGTAGATGACGGGATTGATAGGTCACAGGTGTAAGTTCCGTGAGGAATTCAGCCGAGTGATACTAATCAGCCGTGCGTCTTGACCAAAACTTTTTATGAAATAGACCACTAACGAGACTCATTTTTCCCAATGCAAGATTTTCCGGTGACTATAGCAGGGGGGTTATACCCGATCCCATCCCGAACTCGGAAGTCAAGCCCTCTAGCGCCGATGATACTATCTTGGAGACGAGATGGAAAAGTAGGTCGTTGCCGGAGAAATTTTGATAAAGACGTCACTCCTGACGTCTTTTTCTTTTTTATTGTATCTTGAATACTCCTTAATTATATTCGAACTGTGAAGGGTCACAAAATTAAATATCAATCCAATTTTAAACCTGGTTTTGTCCTAACTCACATTTTATATCTAACTTTCTATGTATCTTTAAGTGTGTAAAAAAATAAAGGAGCTATCTATGAAAACGATTATACCAATTTTAACTCTTCTATTGATCCTGGCTTTTCCACCGGTTTTTGGGCAAACAACGGGAACCCTCACCTTATCAACTATCTACTTCAACAATTTTGAAGTTTTCTATATCGGTGACTTTGATTTCAATAATGGGAGAAACAATCCCGATATTTTTGAGTATTCCCTGAGCTACATTCCATCCGATTATACCGGCAGCTCCGGCAGTGGAACACCGATTAGAATCAGTATCGAATTTGAAATGAAGGCTAATGTACCCAGTTTAGGGTTGGACAATCGGCGCATTTTTTATGTCAAGACCAGTCCGGTACCCTTGAGTGGAGAAGTACGCCTCTCGACCAAGGATCTGGATTTGAATGTGGATGAGATCTACTACACTGATGGGAAGTTGTTTGATGTTCATACTGAATCCTCGGAGTTTATGCCTGAGAGCGAATTTCAGGTGCTTCAATCGACTGTTTTAGCTTTCGGGAAGCTGCCTGCTGGTGACTATATTTTTAATTTAGTGATTTATCCGGTAGATGCGACAACTCAGTCACCATTGAGTGAAAGAAATGTGGTTTCGGTAGGTAATCCATCTAATTTAGAGTTAGTTGCGCCGGGTGGCAGATTAGAAGACCAGCTCGAAATATATAACCTGTATCCCTGGTTTCAATGGGAGTCCGCCGATTTCATGTGGACCGGCTCCAATTGTCGGGAATGTGGTTATTTCATCCGGATTTCCGAATACAATCCAGCCATCCACAGCAGTGTAGACGAGGCGTTAAATGATCTTTCCAATTTGCCTTATCCGGATAATCATCAATTCTATAAATTGGATGCCGAACTTGTTGCTGCCGCGGCTAATCTTTATACTGCCAGAACCTCCTTTCAATATCCCTTTTCCGGTGCTAAGCCCTTAGAAGATGGTAAAACCTACGTCTGGCAAGTGAAAAAAACCTATCCGACCACCTCAGGTCCGGAAACCGTTGAAAGCGACATTTATGCCTTTACAATTCCAGAAATGGGAGGGGAGGGCGGTACAACCCAAGCCGGCGGAATTAACATTTGGCTACAGATGCTCGAGCAAATGCTTGACGCCGATACATATAACCTGCTCTTTTCCGGTGAGCTGGTTGGCTATACCCCGACGGGTATTGTCACCTTAAATGAGACTCAGCAGCTTACCCAGGATCAATTATCGGCTATTATCGCTCAACTATTAGCCGGGCAAATTACAATTCAATCAGTTGGGGTTGAATAAATAATGAGAAGGAATAGATCAATGAAGAAGTTCCAGCTGTTACTACCAATTTTATGTTTAGTATTGTTTACAATCGAGGTGTGGTCAGCGGATAAAATTGCACTTACCATAAAGGCAAGCGGGGAGACGAGTTTGAAGCGTGCCGAGGCTACTGAATTTAAACCGATGATTAAACCCGGCACTTCACTTTTCGATCAAGACCATATCAAGACCGGTAAAGACGGATATGCTGCGCTGGTATTTCTGGATGACAAATCGCAGATCAAGATCCGCGAGAATTCGGAAATGGTGATCTCCGGTACCCGGACAGAGGAAGCGATCTCGAAGACAATTTCAGTGCAAATCGGTTCACTTAAAGCCGAGGTTAGCCCTCAGCGTAAAGGCGAATTTATTATCGCCACGCCAACTTCGGTGGCTTCGGTAAAAGGTACCGTATTCTGGGTCATGTCAAACCCAATTACCGGCGATATCTTCTTTGGTTTATCGGGATCGATCGAAGTGCGCAATATCGAGAGCGGTTCGGTTATCGTAGTGGGAGCCAATCAAACCGGTACTTCGACACCCGATGGCCAGGTAGGAGTCGAACAAACCCAGGAAGGCAGTACACCCGTTGAGCAGGGAGAAGAGACCAACAATGTTATCCGGTTCCAGTTACAAAACAGTCAGGGTGACCGCAAAGAAGTTAAAATCGAATATAAATAAGCAATCTCACCGATTATTAATTAACTAATTTGGGAATGTTGAATAAGATGCGGATTAAAGGGACAAAATTATTCATTTTTTTATGTTTAGCTAATGTACTGCTCTGGGGGCGGGCGAAGATATTACATTCACCACCCCGGAATGCAGTCGCGGGTATTCCGGTCAAGATTGAGGCGTTGGTTGAAGGCGATACCGTCGAAGTCGAACAGATGAGAATCTTTTACCGGGAAGCGGGACAGAGTTCTTTTATCGAAGAAGAAATAAGTGAGTATATGGGGGTCTATACTGGTTATATTCCAGCGGAACATGTGACCGAAAGAGGGATTGAGTATCTGGTTATTGCCGATTTAGTTGGCGGGAGTGCGATTGCCTTTCCCGAGGTGGATCCCTATAATGTGCCAATGTTCATCTCGGTGAAAAAAGGAGCCGAAACCAAACCCAGTATTGCTCAGGGTGAAAAGGATGTCACGGGCGGGATTCAGAGTGGCATATTAGTCCTCAGTCCCGAAGAGGGGGAAGTCGTGGCTGCCGCGGATGTAGTCCTGGCATTCTCGCTATTCAATGCTCCGAACGTTTCACTCGAAAGTGTTCGCCTTGAGGTTGATGGGGTTTCGGTGGTAAAACAAGCAGAAATATCTCAGGAGCTGATCATCGCTCGCCCCCAAAAACTACGACCCGGATTACATACGGTCAAATTAAATTTGAAAAATCAATCCAATGATCCCTATGCTCCGATTGTCATAAATTTCACTGTCGTACAAACTCGCGAGGAAGCTCAACGCGTTCTCCAGTATAACGGACGAGTTGCGACTGAAGCGAGCTCCGAACAGGTTCGGGGGGTTAGACAGGATATCCAGTGGCTGCGCGCTAATATTAGTGGTTCTTACGACTGGCTGAGCTTTGATGCGAAGACTTTCATTACCTCTCAGGAGGAACCCGATAAACAACCGCGTAATCGTCTGACCGCCGGTCTTAAATCCAGCTATCTTGACTTAACTTTTGGAGATGTCAATCCGATCTTTACCGAATTTGGTTTGCGGGGTAAAAGAGTGAGAGGATTCGAAGCAAATGTTAAATTAAAATTAATCAATGCACATATCGTTTATGGTCAAACCGAAAGAGCAATTCAGGGTGATATCGTTGCGGATACCTCTGCCATTGGCCAATATACCCGCAATGATTACACTTATGGCCGGAATCTGTTTGCAATTCGACCCTATTTCGGTTCCGGGAAGAATTTTCAGTTTGGCTTATCATTAATCAAAGCCCGAGATGATACGTTATCAGTAAAACGGGGAATGGGCGGTATCAAGCCCGGGAATGGGGTTTCGGTTCTTATGGGCGGTGCAAATAAGCCCCAGGATAATTTTGTAATTGGGACCGATTTATTACTGGCTCTGGATTCCAAGCGCTTCGTCTGGAAAAGTAATGCGGCGATTTCGTATTTGAACCGGGATATATCTGGCGGACCGCTTACGCTTGAGCAGCTGGATACGTTTATGCCCGGCGATAGTCTTAAAAATGATACATTAAGCTATATGGGAATGGATATTCCGCTTTCCATGATACCCATGGATCCCAAGGATTTTGCAGAATTTTTCATTATCAATAAAAACATCAGTCCGTGGTTGCCCATTGTGCCGGATTCCAGTGGTAATATTGGTCTGCGCGAATTCCTCAATATGCCCTCGACGGCGTTTAAGACTTCGCTCAAGTTGAACTATTTCAACAATTTCTTTGTGGCGGAGTACCAGCGTGTGGGACCAGAATTTAATTCGCTGGGTAATCCTTATCTGAGGAACGATGTTCAGGGTTACAATCTTTCGGATAAAATCCGCCTGTTTCGAGATAAGATGTTTGTCAATCTGACCTTTGACCAGAAACGGGATAATCTCAATGAGGATAAAAATGCCACAACCACAACCACCTCTTTAAATGCGGGTATTTCGCTCTATCCGGGAGAGGGATTGCCAAACTTGAATTTTAATACCATGCAGTATATTCGCCAGAATGATCTTGGTCTTGAGGATGTTAAGACCGATACGCTCTTTGATAAAGTAGTCACGGATTCGATCATTGGCTATAAATATACTGATTTGCGTGAGGATAATGTAACCATTCGCCAGGATTTCCGGATATCGCATAATATCCAATTTGGGAATATCAAACATAATTTGAATGTTAATTACGCCAATTCTGACCGCAGCGATCGGGTTAAAGGGCGAAAACCCGGTTACCAGTTTATTGGTACTGCCACCTCCTTGCTGGCTTTTGGGATCAATTCCACTTTTCTAAGTTTGCCTTTGAAAACAAATCTTAAGTATTCCAACAACAAGACGACCTCTACTGCTATTAGTGATCCTTATATCCTGCAGACGGTGCTGGTCAAAGGGCGATATGAATTTTTTAATGGCAGTCTGGCAGTGGAACTGAGCTATACCTTAAATAACGGTTCGGGAGCGATTGATTTCAGCAAGCACACGGTTGCAACGGGTGGGATGTATACTCTCAAGAAGATTCACCAATTCAGGTGGAGCTTTGGATATACTTTTCTGGATGATCGTTTGACCGATGAGGTCTTCAATGATATCAGTTTTATGGCGGGCTACTCACTAATATTTTAAATACGCGGTTAGTGTAATTATTGATGAAAAAGGGGGCAATTAAACAGGCTGCGTGGGGATTGCTCATCGCAGTTGTGTTTTCGATCATTGTTACCGCCATGATGATTTTTGGATTTTTTCGCCAGATGGAGCTCAAATCTTTGGATTTACGCTTTCGCTGGCGCGGTCCCGAGGATGTCTCAAAGTCGGATCTGATTATTGTTGCCATCGATCAGCTCACCTTTACCGCTTGCCGGGAGCGCTATCCCTATCCCCGTGAATACTACGCGACCCTAATTGACAATCTTAATGAGTTAGGCGTGCGTCTGATCATGTTTGATATTCAATTTACCGAACCGGACATGAAAAATCCCCAGGGTGATTCGATCCTGGCAGATGCCGTGCGTCGCAATGGCAATGTAATTCTGGCGGGCAAGATCGAACGTCAGCGCACACCCGGCGGGATTTATGAATATCCGGATGAGCCCTTGCCAATTCTGCTTGAAACCGGTGCCGAGTGGGGCGTGGTTGGCGAGTTACAGGATCCCGATGGGTTCACCCGCCGCTATTCGATATTCGAGCCCTATCAGAGTAAATATATTTACTCCTTAGGTGCGAAAGTATTCTTTGCTGAGAAGGGCATTCCGGGTAATACAACTTATCAATTCGACCAAGGATACTTTGTTTTTACCGATTCATCGGGTAATAATACTTACACTCTGCTTGGTCACCGCGGTAGTATGGGATTTGAACAGACGATTTTGGTAAACTATTATGGGCCGGCTAAAACATTTCCGACTTACTCCATGTCCTATGTGCTTGACGATGCCGATTTTGATTTGCGGGAAGAGGAAGATACCGATTATATGGAGATTTTTAAGCAAAACTCGATCTACCCCTTCGAATTCCGCTTAGCATTCCTGAGAGACTCGGTCAGGCAGGCGGAAGCTTATGTCGCACTCGCCGAAGGTGATACGGCAACCGTTGAGCGGATAATTGATTTAGAAAATCCATTTCGTAATAAAATTGCTCTGATTGGCGTGTCTATCGAAGAGCTGCACGATAATAAATATACGCCATTCTACAATTATGGCGGGGTACGGATGCTGATGCCGGGAGTCGAAACCCACGCCCACGCCATTCAAACGATGCTGGATCAGAATTTTATTAAGACCTCTACATTTTATCTGAACATCACCGTTATTTTTATTCTCGGAATCGTTACCGCATTAATTATCAGCATCGTCCGACCGGTCATTGGTGGTTTTATTTCACTCGGATTGATTGCCGGATTTGTGGGATTATCTCTCTGGTTGTTTATCGCCCACAATTTATGGATATATATGATACCGCCGATCGTCATCATCCTGACCAGTTATATCAGCAACGTCGTTTACCAATTTTTAGCCGAGCAGAGGGAGAAGAAAAAAATCCGGGGGATGTTTCAGACCTACATGAGCCCGAAAGTCTTAAAATATCTCGAAGATCATCCCGATGCCTTCAGCCTTTCCGGCGAGAAGCGCGAAGCTACCATGTTTTTCTCCGATGTGGCAGGTTTTACGACAATTTCCGAAAGTCTGTCTGCCGAAGAGCTATCAGTTGTATTAAATAAGTATCTATCGCCGATGACAGATATCCTGATGCATTATGATGGCTATGTTGATAAATATGAGGGCGATGCCATTATGTGTGATTTTGGCGTGCCGATGGAAGATCCCGAACACGCCTGGAAAGCGTGCTGGTCGGCGCTGGATCAGCAGGCTACGCTTAAGGCAATTCGACCGGAAATTAAAAAGGATCACGGAGTGGACATCTATGTCCGGATGGGGGTCAATTCGGGAGTGGTCAGTGCTGGTAACATGGGTTCCAATCAGCGTTTTCAATATACTGTTATGGGCGATGCAGTCAACCAGGCCAGCCGATTCGAGGGTGCCAACAAACAGTATGGAACTTATATCATGGTTGGTGAAGAAACTCTGCGGCAGGCAGAGGATAAGATCGAGGTTAGAATCCTGGATAAATTGGTTGTGAAAGGCAAACTGATCCCGATTACCGTTTACGAATTGTTGGCTAAAAAAGGCGAATTGAGTAAAGAAATATCGGACATTCGATCTTATTTTACCCAGGGTATCGAATTATATTGGCAAAGGCAATGGGATGCCGCCATCACCCAGTTTCAGCAAGCGATTGCCGTGACGGGAGAAGACCCGCCTTCACGCGTGTTTATCGAACGCTGTAAAATTTTTAAAGCGAACCCGCCCGGAGATAACTGGCAGGGCGAATTCGTTATGACTACAAAATAGTAGTCGGATTTTCAGGAACTATAAAGGGTAGCAATCAGTATGAGTACTGATTATCCGTTTTGATTTGAATATTTGGGGATGAATTTGAATAATAAAAAGATATTGGTTACATGACGGATTTAGCTATATTATTAAATTTGAGAGTCAATTAACAGGATCGCAACATGGGTGCAAAAAGAGGTAAAATTTTATGGGTTGATGATGAAATTGAGCTATTGAAAGCTCATATTCTCTTTTTAAAAAGTTGTGGTTATGATGTTACTCCCGTATCCAATGGCAACGACGCCGTGAATCTGGTCACCGAAAGCAACTTTGATCTGGTGCTGCTGGATGAAATTATGGTAGGGAAAGACGGATTGACGACACTCAACGAGATTAAAAATATCTATCCCGGTTTGCCGGTAATTATGATTACCAAGAATGAAGAAGAGAGTCTGATGGATAAGGCGATTGGTCAAAAGATTACCGACTACCTGACCAAGCCCGTCAATCCCAGCCAAATCCTGATGGCATGTAAAAAAGTCTTGGAGCAGAAACGGATTGCCTCGGAACAGGTATCCCGCAATTATCTTGAGGAATTTCATGCGATTTCACGACTTTTATTTACCGATCTCAGGAGTCAAGACTGGATTGAGATTTATAAAAAGCTGGCGCGCTGGGAGATCGAATTTGATGATCACCCGGATCTGGGATTAAAAGAGACGCTTGAAGACCAGCTGCGTGATTGCGATATTGAATATGGCAAATTCTTGGAAAAGAATTACTCCGACTGGATCTTCGAAGATCCCCATTTTCGACCGCCTTTATCACCCGATATAATCCGACATTTTATTTTGCCCCGCTTGAAAAATGGAGAGAAGGTCCTCTTTATCGTCATTGATTGTATGCGTCTGGACCAGTGGCTGACTTTTGAACCACTGTTATATGATTTTTACAATGTAGATACCGCCTACTATTTTTCGATTTTACCTTCAGCCACGCCCTATTCGCGGAATTCGATTTTCAGTGGCTTGTTTCCGGATGAAATTCAGCGGCAATATCCCGATATCTGGGAGAAGGAGGAAGAGGATGAATCTTCGATGAATGCGCATGAACCGGAGATGTTGGATACCCTTCTCAGGACGGAATATCCCGAGTTAGCTCAGGGTCTCAAATATCTTAAGGTACTGGATTCTAATACTGGCTGGTCAATGGATAAAAAATTATCAACTTATCTTCAGAGTCATCTGATTGCACTGGTCGTTAATTTTGTGGATGTACTGGCTCATCGTCGCTCTGATTCGGATATATTGAAAGAGATCCTGCCGAATGAAGCCAGCTACCGCTCCATCGTCCGCACCTGGTTCGAACATTCCTGGATTTTTTCGGTGCTGAAAAAATTTGCCCAATACGGCTTCAGTGTTGTTATTACCAGCGATCATGGCAGTATCCGAGTCCAAAATGATGTTAAAGTCATCGGCGACAAGGAAACCTCGACCAATATTCGGTTTAAATATGGGCGCAATCTGAGTGTTCATCAAAAATATGCCCTGGTAATCAAGGATCCAGCCAAGTACCGGCTGCCGGATTTAGGGATCAACACCAATTATCTGATTGCCAAAGAGAATTTTTATTTCATCTACCCAACTAATTATCATAAATATCAGAGTCGTTATCGGAATACTTTTCAGCATGGAGGAATCTCAATGGAGGAGTCAATCTTACCTGTAGCGACTCTTACTCCAAAATAGTCTATGGTTAGGATTACCTCCTATTCTGCGGGGCAGACTGAAAGTTTTGGTGAACAATTGGCAACCCTGCTAAAAGCTGGTTCAATTGTCGCTTTCGAGGGGGAGTTAGCTGCCGGCAAAACGACCATGATTCGGGGCATCTGCCGCGGGCTGCAGGTTCGGCAACCGGTGCAAAGTCCCACATTTACTTTACTCAATGAGTATCAGGGTAGATTGCCGGTCTACCATCTGGATTGTTACCGCGAGCGGCGAAAGCAGGAGTGGTTAGCCCTGGGTATCGAAGATTATCTTTATGGAGAAGGGATTACCCTGATCGAGTGGGCGGATGCCATTCGTGACTTGCTTCCCCAAAACTCGATTCGAGTCATTATGAATCACCTTATGGTTGAAGAAAATTGTCGCGAGATTTACTTTCAGGCAGTACCAAATATTGAAGTGCAAATCCGCCAAGCAATCCGAACAGGATTAACAGATGAACATTCTCGGGATTGATACCTCAACCGATAATTGCAGCGTGGGATTAGTCCGCGATGGTTTGGTCATCGCAACAAAATCCGAGTTGGGCAGGAGCATGGCATCCGAACGACTGATTTCACTGATTGATGAACTACTATCTCAGCAAATCTCGTTTAAAGAAATTGATGCGGTAGCAGTGAGTATCGGACCTGGCTCATATACCGGATTGCGGATTGGATTGAGTACCGCCAAAGGACTCGCGCTACCCGACCGGTTGCCAATTCTACCGGTTCCGACAATGGCGGTTTTAGAAAGAGTAGTCCGTCAGCAACTGACGGAAGCGGTTATGTTATTTATCAAATCCCACCGTAACCTGATTTACCATATATTATCGGTTCCCGAAAAACCGCTTGATCCGTTGAACATAGCGATAAAATACGCTCCCCTGCCCGAGGTACTGACTCTAAGTCCCGCGGTGAAAATATTTGCCGGGCCGCCGGGATTGGATTTTCCGCCTGAAAAAATTGTCCATTCGGTTTATCCTACCGGAGAACAAGTAGCATTGATGGGATTTAAATATTTCCAGCAATTAAGACCTTTGAGTCATGCCGAACTTGAACCCTTTTACTTTACGGAATTCGAGGTGCAGCAGTGGTCGCCAAAGAGATGATTCGAATTCGGAAAGCGCTGACACCGGATTTACCGGAGGTAATGGCGATTGAGCAAAGCTCTTTTGCCTCGCCCTGGAATATGGCTTTTTTCCGACATGAATTGTACAATCCCGTGGCTTTTTTTTATATTATCGAGGTTGGGGTTAAATTAGTAGGTTATATCATATTTTGGATTTTTAAAGACGAAGCCCATATTGCTAATTTGGCAATCCATCCGGAATATCGAAAGAGAGGATATGGAGAATATTTGTTCAAATGGTCACTGGAATTTATCCGTAACAAGAAGGTTGCAACGGTAACACTTGAGGTGAATGAGAAAAATCTGTCAGCCCGGGGTTTGTATGAGAAATATGGCTTTAAAATGGTGGGCAGAAGGGTAAAATATTATGAAAATAGCGATGATGCACTGATCTTGACTAAGATGATAGTGTGAGGTAATTATGGTAGATTGGTTCAGGCGTACTAAGAAAAGTTTTTTGGGCACCGAAAAGAAAGTTATCCCGGATGGGCTCTGGCTCAAGTGTCCCAAGTGCGCCGAGTATCTCTACAAGCGCGAATTAGACCGCAATTACTGGGTTTGCCCCAAGTGCCGCTATCATTTCCGGATTCCCAGTAAAGAATATATCAAGATGTTAATTGATGGTGAATATGAAGAATTCAATCCGAAGATTAGCTCAAATGATCCCTTAAAATTCAAAGATTCGAAACGTTATGTTGACCGGATTAAGGATGCCCATACCAAAACCGGGAATTATGAAGCAGTGGTGACAATTGAGGGACAAATTTCCGGTTACACGGTAATTTTATGTGTTATGGATTTTCAGTTCATTGGCGGCAGTATGGGTTCGGTTGTGGGTGAGAAGGTTGCGCGGGCGATTGATCGGGCCCGGGAGAAAAAATTGCCGCTGATTATCGTTGCCGCCTCCGGTGGAGCGCGGATGCAGGAGGGCATTTTCTCGCTGATGCAAATGGCTAAGACCAGCGCCAAGTTAGCCCAATTCCATGAGCAGGGTGGCTTGTTTATCTCGATTCTAACCGATCCTACGACCGGCGGAACAACCGCCAGTTTTGCAATGTTAGGTGATTTAATCATCGCCGAGCCGGGTGCCTTGATCGGCTTCGCCGGTGAACGCGTCATCCGCCAGACAATTGGCGTGGATTTACCGGAAGGATTTCAACGTGCCGAATTTTTGTTAGAGAAAGGATTTATTGATATAATTTGCGAACGTGCCGGGATGAAACAATTAATAACCAAAATTTTGCATTTCTTCAATGAAAAGAACTAAACCGTATCTGTTGATTACCAATGACGATGGGATTGCCGCGCCCGGAATTCATGCTCTGGTACAGGAATTGAAAAAGAGTACCGAGGTGGTGGTGGTAGCTCCGGAAAATGAAAAGAGTGCCGTTGGGCATGCGATTACCCTGTCCGATCCGATTCGGGTAACCTATTTTAATAAAAACCGCTACTGGAGCGGTTATGCCGTTTCGGGGACGCCCGCGGATTGTGTTAAAATTGCCGTTGGCGCGCTGTTGGACCGCCGCCCGGATATGGTTGTCAGCGGCATTAATCTTGGCTCTAATGCCGGTATTAATGTAATCTATTCCGGGACAGTCTCGGCGGCTACTGAAGGCACGATCCTGAGTATTCCCTCTATTGCAATTTCACTTACGACTTTCACTGATCCGATCTTCGAACCGGCGGCACGGTTTGCAGCACAGATGGTGCAGATTGTGCTTGCCCGCGGATTGCCGGAACGTACACTGCTGAATATCAATGTCCCGAACTTGCCTGAAGCCGAAATTAAAGGGGTAAGAATAACCCGTCAGGGCATGGCGAATTTTGCCGAGACATTCGATAAACACATAGACCCGCGCAATCGGGTTTACTACTGGATGGATGGCCAGAAGAAGGAGATTGTGGCAGATGAAGATGTGGATGACGAAGCTATCAAGCGGGGAATGATCTCCATTACACCGATAAAATATGATCTGACCAACTATGAATTCATCCATCAACTTAATCAGTGGTTACCGGAAATTGAAAAAAGAGATGGCGAACGTTAAAGTCTGGATTATTGACTTTGGCTCTCAGTATACCCAGTTGATCGCACGCCGGGTACGCGAATTATCTGTTTTCTCAGAGATCGTCCTGCCCCACGTAAAACCAGCTGAAATTCGTGATAATCAGGTCGCGGCAATAATTCTCTCAGGCGGTCCGGCCAGTGTCTATGATAAGGAAGCTCCCGACCTGGATCCGGCAATCTTTGAGATGGGACTACCAATTTTGGGGATTTGCTATGGCTTTCAGTTAATGTCGCGTCATTTTGGTGCCCGGGTTCATTCGGAGAATCGAAGAGAATATGGGCGGAGCAAAATAACTGTGCTGCAAAAATCGCCACTTTTCAAGGATGTACCTAACCAAACCACCGTCTGGATGAGTCATGGTGATCATGTGGATACTCTACCAACCGGATTCGAGATTATCGCCGTTTCTGAAAATCAGGCACCAGCGGCGCTGGTACATCGGCAGAGAGCCCTGATTGGTTTGCAGTTTCATCCGGAAGTCATTCATACGATTGACGGGATAAAAATTCTAAGTAATTTTTTATTCGAAATCGCCGGTTTAAAAGGAGACTGGACTCCCGGGCGATTTATCGAGCAAACGATTGCCCAAATTCGGCACCAGACAAACGGTGGCAAAGTACTCGTAGCCTTGAGCGGCGGAGTAGATTCTTCGGTCATGGGAGTCTTGCTTCAGCGGGCGATTGGTGATCAATGTGTCCCGGTTTTTATTGATCATGGTCTTTTACGGCAGGATGAGCAATTAGAAGTTGTGCGGATCTTAAAAGAGGATATGGACTTACCAATTCGTAAGTATAACTATTCGCATACTTTTCTGAAAGCGTTGAAAGGAGTTACCAATCCCGAGCAGAAACGCAAAATCATCGGGCGTGAATTTATCAAAGCCTTTGAAGATATTGCTGCTAAATATACTAATCTGAGGTACCTTGCGCAGGGTACATTATACCCAGACGTCATTGAAAGTCGGTCGGTTAAGGGTCCTTCCCAGGTAATTAAAAGTCACCATAATGTCGGTGGTCTGCCCAAAAGAATGAAATTAGAATTGATCGAACCGTTTAGGAGTCTGTTTAAAGATGAAGTCCGCCGAATTGGTGCCGAGCTTGGGGTTTCGGCGAACATTCTCAACCGGCACCCATTTCCAGGCCCGGGATTGGGTGTGCGGATTATCGGCGAAATTACTCCCCGTCGGTTGAATCTTTTAAGAAAAGCCGATAGCATTTTCATCAGCGAACTCCGCGCTGCGGGCGATTATGAACGGGTTTGGCAGGCTTTTACGGTACTCTTGCCGGTAAAGACTGTCGGGGTAATGGGTGATCAGCGAACTTATGAAAATGTCATTGCGCTGCGCTCCGTCAACAGTAGTGATGGCATGACGGCTGATTGGTCGCCGCTATCCCATGCAGTGTTGAGCCGTGTGGCGAATCGAATTGTCAACGAAGTCCGAGGTATTAATCGGGTGGTCTACGATATGACCTCCAAACCACCCGGAACGATTGAGTGGGAATAATTCGAGAGCATAGAATGGCGTTGGTAAAATTTATACGGACAGGGATTTGGTTAGGGGCAATTTTGATGCTTTGTAGCAGCTTTTTAGTGGCAAAAACTGATAATTCCAATGATTCTAATGGTGCAACTCTGGATACTTTACGGGTTTTATTTCAGCAGGGAGTAAGTTACTATAACGAAGCGCGTTATTGGGACGCACTCAACATTTTCGAGCAGTTGAACAGCATTACCAAAACCGAAAACCGGCTGTTGAGTGCCTCCGGTCTAATGCTCATCAAGACCTATTTCAGGTTAGATGAATTAGATCATGCCATTCAGTTCGGACTCGACTATGTGCGGCTTTACAAAACCTCTAAATATCTCGATGATGCCGAGTATGCGCTCGGCGAAGCCTACCTTGTTGACGGCGCGTACGATAAAGCCATTTTGCATTGTTTGAATGTGATGCAAATAACCGATCAGCAGCGACTTTATGACCTTAGCAAGCAGACGATTGAAATGTTGATTGACCTTTTTATCAGTACCAATAATCTGGTTGAGCTACGGGATAGATGTGAGGGTGATTTTCAACGCATCTTTTTATCATTGAAACTGGCTGAGAAATACCACTCGGACGGTGATTCTAAAAAAGCTGAGAGTGAAATGCGATCTTTGCGGAGTCTGATTAAGGGTTCCGATTTCATGGAGGAATATAATGCTACACTGGAGCAGCTGCGGAATCGCACCCGGGAAAAGATTTATATCGGGATAGTTTTACCCCTTTCTGGACCGATGGCTGATGTGGGCGCGAGTATCTTAAATGGTGTGCGGTATGCCTTGCATCAATTTCGGGCAAATTCTGACCAGGATATCGCCGCCATTGTGGTGGATAACCGCGGTGAAGTCGTCGAAAGCATCCGGAAGGTTGAATACCTCTGCAATAATCCAAAGGTAAAAGCAATCTTTGGACCGGTCTCCAGTGAAAATACCATCGCTGCGGCGGCAGTCGCCAACCAGCATAATGTTCCACTGATTGCTCCTACGGCTACCAGCAGTGAGATTAGCTCCTTAGGACCATATGTTTTTCAAGCCAATGTGGACTATGAAAATCTCGGGCAGTTTATCGGGAATTATGGTGCCGCAGCCTTCAATTTTAAAACCGTTGCCACCCTCGCTCCCGCCGATGAGTTTGGGAAAGAGATGACGGATGCCTTCTGCATTGCGGTTGATAATGCCGGAGGTCAGATCGTCTCCCAGCAGTGGTATCATGGCTCACCAATCGAATTGAAATATCAATTTTCGATGATTCGTCAGGCGGGATTGGAAATTAGCCGAAATTTGGTTAATCAAAAAATCGAGCAGAGTCTGGTGCAATTACACCGATACATTAATTCTGACAGTCTCCAACGACCAGCCCTGACAGATGTAGATATGTATGGTAATAAATATCGCATTTTTAAAGAGGGCAAGGCCTATTTGGTAGATCAGCATCGGGCACTGATTCTGACCGGTCTGATGGATTCAACCGATTTTCTGATTCCCAAAGTGGATTCGCTTGAATATCGCATTACATCTATTGAGGCGCTGTTAGTTCCGGCTTATGCTTCCGATTTAACTCTCTTGATTCCGCAGCTGGAATACTATAATCTGGGTGCTAAAATTTTCGGCAGCGCCAACTGGAATGATCCAACCCTGTTAAAAGCTCACCCTAAAATATCGCAAAACCTGATTTTTATCTCGGATTATTATTTTGATCAAGACTCCCGGTTTTACCAGAACTTTGAACGGATTTATTCCCGTTTATTAGGTACCATACCGAGTCGTTTCGACCTTTATGGTTATGATACCATGCGGGCTTTACTCTCAGTTTTCGATGACAGTGATTGTTCCCGGGAAACCATTCGTAAACGGTTGTCCCAGATGCCAAAATACAGCGGCATTTGCCGGAATATCTCCTTCCGGGGGAATCGTCCACGAGTTAATTCCTGTGCCTTTATTATGAAATTTGAAGATGGTCGCACAGTACCAATAGCAGCGATCGAAAATGGTGATTTAGTGCCCTATACTCCGCGTTATTAGGCATGTTCGAGCCCTTTAGCATAAATGATTTAATCCTGTTCCAGTCCGCGCTTTTCCATTCCTGTGCAGAGATTAATCACGGTTTCAGTACCCGGATCGGGGGTGTCAGCAGCGGTTTTTTTCACTCCCTCAATCTTGGCTTAATCAAAGGGGATAGCCGCCGGAAGGTAATCGTAAATCGGCGGCGATTTTTTAATGCAATCCGAATTCCGGCCGAAAGAACAGTTCAGGGAATCCAGGTTCATAGAGACCGAATACGAATTGTAACAGAACCCGGCACTTATCCGGGAACCGATGGATTGATTACGACTCAAAAGGAACTGGTACTCTTGATCAAAACCGCTGATTGTCCGGCAGTTCTCCTGGTTGATCCACAGCAAAGAGTGGTTGCGGCGGTACATGCCGGCTGGCGCAGTGTCGTTAAGGGAATTCTGGAAAAAGTAATTCAGCTATTAAATGACCAATTTAACTCTCGTCCAGCTAATATTCTGTGTGCGGTAGGTCCGGCGATTCGTAGCTGTTGTTATGAGGTCCGGGAAGATGTCTGGAAAATTTTCCCTGAGGATGTCATTGTCCGACGGGATGATAAATGTTTCCTTGACCTTCCGCGGGCAATTCGGCAGCGGCTACTAAGTCAGGGAATTATCGAAAATCATCTTGATGATAGTGGGCTCTGTACCAGCTGTCGCGCCGACCTGTTTTTCAGTCATCGGCGGGATCGTGGTCAAACTGGTCGGATGATGGCCGCAATCTACCTCCGTCAGTAAAATAAGTTTTAAACATTAGAGGTAATCCATGGGTCTAAAAGAACGTTTACAACAAGATTTAATCGAGTCTACCAAATCCCGCAATGAAATCAAGACTGGTGTTATCCGATTATTGCGCGGGATGATTCGCAAGCAGGAAATTGATCAGCGAAAGGAATTCGGTGATGACGATGTTATTGGAGTATTAGCCAGTGCGGTCAAACAGCGACACGAATCTATTAAAGCCTATGGCGATGGTGGTCGCACCGACCTGGTAGCCCAGGAGCAAGCCGAGTTGGCAATCATCGAGTCCTATCTACCGCAAGCCCTTTCGACTCAGGAATTGGAAAAAATTGTCCGGGATACCATTGCCGAAACCGGTGCAACATCTATCAAAGATCTGGGCAAGGTCATGGCGAAGATAATGCCGCAAGTCAAAGGTCGGGCGGATGGCACCGTGGTTCAGGCACTGGTGCGCGCAAAGTTAACCTGATTTCTTCCTCCTGCTTCATGAGTTCTGGGAAGAATGGGTGATACCCGGAGAATGAAGGAACCGTATTTTTGGAAAAATTAAGCTGATATATCAATGTATACTCTCTTTGACTTAATTGTCCTGATTGTTGTTGCTTTTCTGGGATTTACCGGTTTGCGTCGGGGCTTGATTGAGGAAGCTTTTAAACTGATCGGCCTGGTCTTGGGTTCTTACTTAGCTATGCGCTATTATTCGTTGGGAATCTGGCTGATTAAGGATATTTTTTCCATTGCCGAAGGAGTCCAGACTGTGGTCGGTTTTTTGATCGTGTTTTTAATAGTTTATTTTGCGGTAAAAATATTGGCAATGATCCTGAAACGACTTGTCAAGGCATTGAGCTTAGTCTGGTTGGATCGTCTGACTGGTTTCTGTTTTGGGGCTCTCAAGGCATTGCTGATTATGGCAATAATCGTCTGGTGTATCAACATTTTTGCTGCCAGTCGTTCGGTGCAGAAATTAGCCACTTCTTCGCCAGCCTTTATTTATCTCAACCGCTGGGAGCGGTTTTTAATTCGGGTTCTACAAATTGAAGAACAATCCGATTCTCTTCAGGAAGCGGGCCGGGAAATCTTAAAAACCCCGAGTCGAGCCCCGCTACCTTTGCCCTCTGTTCCGGACTCACTGATTAATAAAGTGAAAACAATCAAACCGGATTTGCCAAAGAGTAGGGAGCAGTCATGATAACCGATGCCCGGGAGAAGCTGGGATTTGACCGGCTGACCAATCTTATCGCCGTCGAAACGCTGTCTGAAGCGGGTAAAGCCCGCACGCTCGGTCTGGCGCCGCTGCATGATTATCATGAAATAATTGCCCGGATGGAAAAAATTACTACTCTGCAAAAATTGTTTGAGCAGAATAACCATTTGCCCCTGGAACATTTCGGGGATATTCGCCCGGAGTTAAAGCGCTGTCGGATTAGCGGTAGCTTTTTGAGTATCGAATCGCTGATTGAAATTAATAACATTTTAAAACAGTGTGCCAAGCTGCATCATTTCTGGCAGCAGAATCAGCAGATTTTAACACCGCTAACTGAATTGATAGAGCAACTTGATCCGCTCGAACCAGTGCAACATCAGATTCAGCGGATTATTAAGGAGGATCAACCGGTCAAACCGGGAGCAGCTGATTTAAAAGAGTTGGTCAAAGATAACACCAGTCCGGCATTAGCCCAAATTCGCCGGCAGATTAGCCGGACGCTCGCACGGCTTCAGCAGGAGATCGAGCACGTTATGCAGCAAGCCCGGCGCGAGAAATGGCTGCATGAGGAGTATGCTACAATTCGGGATGGTCGTTTTGTCCTGCCGCTCAACAGCGAGAGCAAGCGCAAAATCAAAGGTATTATTCATGGTCAGTCGGCAACCGGGGCAACAGTTTATGTCGAACCACTCAGTATTGTCGAAATTAATAATACGATCAAAGACTTAGAAATGCGGGAGCAGGTGGAAATCGAACGGATTTTACGAGCCCTTACCGATGAGCTGCGCCCTGAATTTGAGTGCCTCGAAACCGATTTGAATCTCCTGATTGAATTGGACTTTCTGCGTGCCTGTGCCAGGTTTACTCGACGTTTCCACTGCACTGTCCCGCAGCTTGAATTTGAAGATAGACGACTGAGATTGATAAATGCCCGTCATCCGCTGTTGTCGCTGGTCAAAGAGGTGGTGCCGCTCAATCTCGAACTTGAACAAAATTATCAGTGTCTGATAATATCCGGTCCAAATGCTGGCGGCAAAACTGTTGTATTGAAAACCATTGGTTTGATTGGTCAAATGGCAATGGCAGGGTTGCCCATTCCGGCCGATGAGGACAGCTGTTTGCCCTTTTTCGATCAATTTTTAATTGATATCGGCGATCAGCAATCGCTGGAAAATGATCTCTCGACATTCACTTCGCATGTCACCAACCTTAAGCAGTTCGTTGATTTGGCGACGGAAAAATCTTTGGTAATGATTGATGAATTGGGTACTGCCACCGATCCACTGGAAGGCGTGGCTTTAGGGCAGGCGGTACTGGAAGAGTTGTTGCGAAAAAAGACCTTGACGATTGTAACGACCCACCACAGCGGCTTGAAAGCCTTCGCCGATAAGCAGGAGAGCGTAATCAATGCCGCCATGGAATTTGATACAGAGAGACTCCAGCCAACCTATCGCCTGCAGCTGGGCTTGCCGGGCAGCAGTTACGCGCTGGAAATTGCCCAGCGATTGGAACTGAAAAGTGCCGTAATCCAGCGGGCGAAAGAGCTGATGGGCAGCGATCAGGTGAAGCTCGAGAGTCTGCTGCGCGAGGTGGAAGTTTTGAGAGTTAAAATCAGCGAGGAAAGTCAATCGGTTGAGCGGAATAAACAAACCTTGGACAAGTTGATTCGGGAATACGAAGATCGCGTGGCTGCCATTCGGGAAAAGCACGCAGCGATGGATCATAAAATCGCCGAAGAGCTGCAGACTATCGTGAATGAATCCCGTTCACGAATTGAGCACGTCGTGAAGGACATCCGGGAAAAAGAGGCATCCCGGACAACGATCATCGAAGCCAAGAAGACCCTGGAAGCTATTCAGGAAAAAATTCGCCAGCGCGTACCACAGAAAAAGCCACCGCAACCATCCGAGCCCGCAAACTTTCAAGTCAATAGCTGGGTGAAAATTGAGGGGGTTCCGGGTGTGGGACAGATTGTCGAGTTGCCGGGGAATCGCCAGAAAGCGGCGGTCAATATTGATGGTAAATTATTATGGATTGCGATAGATGCGCTTAAGCCTGTTGAGCATGATGAAATTCCATTATCGGTAGCTGCGGGGGCGCAGATTCAAATGGAAAGCATCCCGTCGTACCGGTT
>CAZAKO010000022.1:15090-26230 GCA_964485745.1 uncultured bacterium | reverse complement strand
TGAGACAGGACATCAACGTTATGTACTAAGATCGGCTCGGGGCTCTGGAGAAGACTGGCAGCTTTTTTCAATCCGCCACCGGTGTCGAGTAGTTTTTGGCGTTCGTCAGAAATTTTAATGTCAATTCCAAAATTGCTTTTACTTTCCAGAAATTTGATAATCTGGTCGGGGAAATGATGGACATTAATGACAATTTCACGAAAGCTAAAGGATTTCAAACGACGAATAATGTGTTCCAGAAGGCTGACCCTGTTGATTTCAACCAGGGCTTTTGGGCGATCGTTGGTGAGTGGCTGTAACCGGGTTCCCAAACCAGCTGCCAGAATCATCGCTTTCATAACGATTATAGCATTCCCAGTTCGAGATGATTAATTCTTATTTGGAGTGCGGGGTATTTTTTTTGCAAATGTTCGGCCAGTGTCTCGGCGCAATACACCGAGCGATGCCGCCCGCCGGTACAGCCGAAGCTGATGGTCAATTTAGTAAATTTTCGCTGTAAATATTCTTCTATGGTTTGATCTACAAGGGCAAAAACCGGTTTTAGAAATTTTTGAATCTTGGCTTCCTTTTCAAGAAACTGGCAAACTGCCGTATCTTTACCGGTCAGATTCACAAATGACTCATATCTTCCGGGATTACGAATTGAACGACAATCGAAAACGAAGCCACCGCCGTGTTCGGATGGATCTATGGGAATTCCTTTTCTATATGAAAAACTGTTAATTATTACAGTAAGAATTTCCGATTCAGCTGGGAATTGTTCGGGGAGTGTTAATTGGGTGAGGTCTTTCAGTGCTTTCCACAAACTCGGGATTTTGATGGGGAGTTGCACGGTATTGAGTAATACCGACAAATTGATCAGAGCCCGAGGAATGCTTTGGATAAAAAGTTCTTTCTTTTCATACAGTCCCCGAAAACCGTAGGCACCCATTGCCTGCATAATCCGGAGCAGGACATATCCCGGAAAATATTTTAAAAAAGTCTGCGACTGAATTTTGATATATTTCGATACGGTTTCCAGATATTCAGCAATCAGCATTTCCCTGATTGTATCGGGTATCTCGGCTTTAGCATCGTAAAGTAGCGATGCCAGGTCATATTGCAGTGCGCCTTTTCGTCCACCCTGATAATCAATGTAGAAGGGCACTCCGTCTTTGAGCAGGATGTTGCGCGATTGGAAGTCACGATACATGAAGTAATTGGTTTCTGTTTGCAACAGATAATCGGTCAAGGTCTGGAAATCCTCTTCCAATGATTGTTCATTGAAGGTGATCCGCATTGGTTTGAGAAAACAGTATTTGAAATAATTGAGGTCCCACATCATAGACTGTTGGTCAAATCGCTGGCGGGGATAGCAAAAAGCGAAATTCAGATTTCTTCCGGCCTTAATTTGAAAATTTGGTAGTTCCGTTACAACTTTCTGGTAAAGGTTGATCATATCGTTAGTTAGTTCTTTACCCTGGCGGTGTTGATTAATATAGGAGAGCAAGGTAATATTGCCGAGGTCTTCGAGAAGATAGATACATTCTGTTTCGTTTTCTTGATAGATTTCTGGTACATTTAGACCTGTCGCACGGAAGTGCTTGCTGAATTCGAGAAAAGCGCGATTCTCGTTGTGATCGGGATTATAGGCGCCAATTGCACGCTTATTTGCGCTCTGAATACGATAATATGCGCGCTGAGATCCTGAAGAGGGTAGCGGTTGAATGCCGGTAACTTGTTCTCCCGCCCAATTTTCGAATAAATGGATAAGTTGTTGTCGAATATGAAGTTCCATTATAGCGTGATATTAAAAGTCCTGGGTCAAATTAGCAAGTTGAATATTTTTAAATAATCAGATTCGTGTTGAGGATTGTCATGAGTGCTTGTTTTAGTTTGACAAAAAATCAGAAAAGCGTTAATTTGAATTAAAATTAAGGACGATGATTAAAATTAAAAAGATTGCAGTAGAGTTATGAGTCGTATTGACATTGATTTAAGAAGCGATACCGTAACCAAACCCTCACTCGCAATGCGTCGGGTGATGGCTCAGGCTGAAGTTGGTGATGATGTTTATGGTGAAGACCCGACGGTAAACTTACTCCAGGAGCGGGTGGCAGAGTTGCTCAGAAAAGAGGCTTCACTCTATGTTCCCAGCGGCACGATGTCCAACCAGGTTGCGATTAAAACCCATACGACACCGGGTCAGGAGGTAATCTGCGAGGAGAATTGTCATATTTTCAATTATGAAGCTGGGGCGCCAGCCCTGGTATCCGGGGTACAAATGCGACCGCTGAAAGGTAATCACGGCGTTATGGATATTAGCGAGATTGAGAATGCCATTCATGCGAACGACCTCCATTCTCCGCCGACCGGATTGATCTGTCTCGAAAATACTCATAACCGGGCGGGCGGTACGATTTATCCATTGCAGGAAATTGCCGCAGTTTCCCGGTTGGCTGCTTTACGTGGTATCCCCATCCACCTGGATGGCGCCCGTTTGCTGAATGCCGTGATTGCCACCGGAATCCCAGCCAAAGAATGGGCAAGTTATTTTGATAGTGTCACCATCTGTTTTTCCAAGGGATTAGGAGCACCGGTTGGATCGGTCTTAGCCGGGACTCGGGATTTTATTGCGAGAGCCCGACGTTTTCGCAAGATTTTCGGGGGCGCTATGCGTCAGGTCGGAATCCTTGCCGCCGCCTGTATTTATGCCTTAGATAACAATATTGAGCGACTGCAGGAGGACCACGCCAACGCTCGTTTATTGGCGGAAGAATTGAAAAATCTTCCGGGCATCTTGATTGACCTGAAACATGTTCAGACGAACATGGTCATGATTCATGTACGCCACCCGAAATATAGTTCGGTAACCTTATCACAGGAGCTGCTGAAATGGGGAGTAGCGGCAAATGCCGTGGATGCCGAACGCATTCGGGCTGTGACTCATTTGGATGTGACTCGTCAGCAAATTCTTAAGGCGATTGATATTTTTCGTAAAATCCTGGAACCAAAATGAAGTTAGTTATTATCGGTGCCGGTGAGGTTGGCTATTTCCTCGCCAAACGGTTGATTTCGGAAGACCACGATGTACGCATCATCGAGATTGACCCGGAGCGCTGCCGCCGGGCAACGGAAACGCTGGATGCAATTGTCATCCAGGGCAATGGTGCCAGTGTTGGAGTGCTCCAGAAGGCTGAGGCTGGAGATTCGGATATCCTGTTTGCAGTTTCGGGCTTGGATGAGGTTAATATATTAGGCTGCATGATTGCCAAGAAGTTGGGTGTGAAAAAGTGTGTTGCCCGAATCAGGAATGCAGAATTCAATGATCCCAATGCGCTTATCACTCCGGATAGTTTTCAAATAGATTTAATGATTCATCCCGAACAGTCAGCCGCGGATGAAATTATCAGTCTGGTCGAGAGGTCCGCAGCTTCGAAGATGGTTGATTTTGAAGGTGGCAAATTACAGATTATGGCACTCCAAATCAAACCTGACAGTCCGGTCGTCAATCACTCGGTTAAAAATGTTAAGGCAAGCAACCTTCAGGTCGAATTTCTATGTTTATGTATTTCTCGGGATGAAGATACGGTTATCCCGCACGGTAATGATATTTACCGAAGTGGTGATGTAGTCTATTTAATAGCCCCTAAGCAAGTGATTCCTCAGGTGTCAAAATTGTTCGGTTATTCTGAATTAGAACAGCAACATGTAATGATTGTCGGAGCGGGGCAGTTGGGACGCCTGGTTGCAGCGAAATTATCCGACGAAATGGATGTTAAAATCATCGAACAGGATCTGGATACGGCTCAATTGGTCTCAGAGCAGCTTAGTGATACCCTGGTCTTGCATGGGGATGGAACGGATGTGGATTTGCTGGCTTCGGAGCGGATTGAGGAGATGGACTGCTTTGTCGCGGTTACCGGCAGTGAAAAAACCAATTTACTGTCCGGATTGTTGGCCCGCTATCTGGGAGTGAAAAGGGTTATTTTGCACCTCGATACCAACGAATACCTCCCGATTATGAGTAAGATCGGAATGGATACCGTGGTGAGTAAAAATAACGCAACGGTTAATGCAATATTGAAATATATCCGCCGTGGGAATGTGATTGCCGTGTCGCTCTTTGAGGATATTGATGCCGAGGCAATCGAACTGGCTCCCAAAGAGGGCAGCCTGATCACCAAAGCTCCGTTGAAGGATTTGCAATTACCCGACGAGGTGATCGTTGGAGCGATAATCCGCTCGCAGTCTATTGTTATTCCGCAGGGCGATACTCAGATTGAAGTGAATGACAAAGTTGTCATTTTTATGAAGCCCGCGATGATCAGTAAGATCGAGGAATATTTTAGTTAATTTAGTAAAGGATCTAATCCCAGAAATTTGCTAATAAGACCATCTCTGCAATATTAAGTCTGATAAATTTTATTCTGTCCTCGCCAACTTAAGACGCAAACTATTTTAATTATGGTCAGTATAATGAAAGCCATGAAATTTATTTTCAAGTTATTGCTGCTGCTAATGATCTCGGAAGTAATCTGCCTGGGACAGATTCAATTTATCAAAGAGATTACTCCCCAGTCTGTACCGAAAATAGTTGATTTTCAATCCGTTGCTATTTCCACTTTTGGTGATATTTATCTCTTAGAGCAAAAGCGGTGTGAAATATATCGTTTGAAAGATGACGGTTCAGTGGTTAATGTTTTTGGTGGTTATGGCTGGGGGATAGGTCAGTTTGATCTGCCAATGGATTTAAATATAAGCTCCGGATTGGATCTTTTAGTTGCCGATTATAATAATCATCGGATTGTGCGGTTTGATCGGAATTTGAATTATCTGGTGACTTATCCTGAGCCCGGTGGCGAAATCCAAATATCTTATCCACGGTCAGTAGCTCTCTCTAATCTGGGAGAAATATTTATTTTAAATGATGAAAATTCCGAAATCGTCCGCTTAAAGGTTAATGAAGCTGAAATCATCACTTTCGGTGGAGTCGAGTATGGTAACTATGCGCTGCGGGAACCACGCCTGATCCGATTGTCATCTTCAGGGCTGGTGACGGTTCTGGAAAAAAATGGACGCATCCTGCAATTTGATCGCTATGGAACGCCGTGCCAGGTGACCTCGATTCCAATTAAATCCGAGGCAATCAGTTTTGCACTGATCGGAGAAGATTTGCTGGTTTTGGTCAAAAAAGAACCGTATGTATTCCGCTATTTTGCCCTGCAAAAGAAGTGGGCACCGGTAACCCTGATTGGCTTTGAGAAATCGCACCGATTGATTGCGGTCGGATTTCAAAATGAGCGACTCTATCTGTTAGATAGTAAGGGTAAAATTCTGTTTTGTTCGATTATTAAACCGGCGGAATGAGTCGGGAATCAGGAGTTGGTACTGAAACCTAAAACTCTAACGCGATTCACTAAATTTGGAATTCTTTTTTCAGGGATTTTCTGCTGGTTTATTGGAACAGCCGAAACCTGGCAAACGGATACTCTGCAGATTGCGCCCCCCGATAGTTTTGTATTTCTCTCCAAGACCTTGATCATTCCCAATACCTTAACTGTTACAAAAATTAATGGTGATACGATTTCGGCTGCTGATTTTAATCTAGATGCGCTGAACGGGCGAATTTTTAATCTAACTTCGCCAAGTAATACTCTAATAGCTCGTTATCGCTATTTGGATATCGAACTGCCCCGCACTCAGATCCTCAATCCACCACCGCGAGTCTATCTTCCCCAAGAAGAGCAAGATCAGGGTTCAATAACCGAAAAGGTGCAGCAGACTTCGACTGCAGCTGCGGATTACGACTTCTTGAAGTCAGGGACAATTTATCGCGGAGTGAATCTCGGCAGTACCACCGGATTATCTTTACAATCGGGATTGAATCTGGAACTTTCGGGACGGGTTACCGAAGATATCGCGATTGTCGGTTCTCTCACCGATCAGAATATTCCAATTCAACCCGAAGGCAATACCCAGACTCTGGATGAAATTGATAAGGTTTATATTCAGGTGCAAATGCCTCACGAACAGATTACTTTTGGTGATTATGAATACCAAAGTATGTCTCAGGGACTCAGTGCCTATCATCGCAAATTGCAGGGAGTCTTGGTTGAAAGTGACCGGCAAGTCAATCATGCCAGTTTGAGTGGTGCAGTAACCAAGGGGCAATTTACAACGAACTTTTTTATTGGCGAGGAGAGTAATCAGGGACCCTATCAATTAGTCGGTCGGGAAGGGGAGACGGCGATCATTGTTTTAGCCGGTACCGAGAAAGTCTGGATTAATGGTGAGCCTTTAACCCGCGGGGAAAATGGCGATTATGTGATTGATTATTCGACCGGTGAAATCACCTTTACGCCCTATCGGCTAATCACCTCAAACTCACGCATCACAGTAGATTTCCAGTATTCCAATCTGGTTTATCAGAAGAATATCTGGATTGCTCAGAATTCGACCGAATTGAACCGGGGAAAAGTCCGTTTATCGGCTGGTTACATTAATGAAAATGATGATCAGAATAATCCAATCGAATTGGTGCTGACCGAAGACGATCGTGCACAATTAAAAATTATCGGGGACGATGAACAAAGTGCTTTTCAAAGTACCATTAAAACCGATACCAGTGGCGCCTATCAATTGATTGACTCGATCCTGATTTTCGTTGGCACCGGTCAGGGTGAATATTCGGCTTCTTTCTATAACGTAGGTAAAAAAGGCACTTATAAGAAAGTATATGACGCTGAGAAGGCTTATTTTGTTTATGTCAATAAATCCGATCCGTATACCTCAGCCGATGACCTTGAGCAAGCGGTTTACCTACCGGTCAAACCTTTAAAATTGCCCAAGAATCAACGTTTGTATCATCTTGCCGGTGAGTGGAATCCGTCTCAGTATATCTCGCTCAGCTCGGAAGTTGCCGGCTCGGACTTGGATCGCAACACCTTTTCGACCCGGGATGACGCCGATAATCGCGATATAGCCATAGATTTGCGGAGCCAGGTCAGTATTCCACTATCGTCCTGGATGCAAACCGGGATTCAACTACGAGTGCGACAGGTTGGTGAGCGGTTTGAGCCGATGGATCGTTTTCAGGAAGTCGAATACCGACGGAAGTGGGATTTATCGTCCGACTCGCTGCAGGGCGAAAAGGTGGTGGAAAGCACAATCACCTTTGATTTCAAAGATGTTAGTAAAATATCACTTGACCTCGGTTCTTATAACCGCCTGACAACCGAAGCCGAACGTTATAAAGTCAGCGGGACAGTGCATTATAAATTGATTGATCGGCTGGAGCTTTCTCAGGAGCAGATTCAACGTCGTCAAACTGCGGCCAACAATTCGGAGTGGGTTCGTCGGAAATTACTCCTGCGCTTCAAGGTACTGAATTTTCATCCTTATACTGAATTATATCAGGAAGAACGTACTGGTAATCCAACCTTTGTAAACAATTTTAAGTTTGATGAAGAGCGTTATGGCCTTGAAAGTGCTAATGATGGTAAACTGACCGGGCGGATCGAGACCTACTTTCGTAACGATTATGAGTTGCTCGACAATCAGTGGAGCAAGAGTACGGCAGATCAAAATCTGGCGCTCAGCGGTCAATTGAACGAATGGAAAACCTTCTTTTCACGCTTTACTTATACTTATCGCAAGCGCCAATATTTGGGTGAAAATCCTGCCCCAGATCAGCAAATTCAACTGATGGATATTAATGTGCGGCAAAATCCTAAGCGCCTGCCTTTAAACTGGGAAGGTTTACTGAAAGTCGAAGAAGAACGAACGGTAAAAAAGGAATATCGTTATTTTTATGTTGGCAAAGGAGAAGGGCAATATCTCTATGATTCAACTTTTGCGGATTACGTTTTACATCCGCAGGGTGATTATATTCTGCGGATTTTGCCGTCCCAGATTAAGGAGCCGGTCACGAGCATTCAGAATGGCTTACGCTTGCAGCTGAATGGCAGACAGTTGAAGGGCAAAATCCCCTGGGAATTGCCGACTCGATTTGCGACTTTGACCGATATCCGCTTTCAGCAGCAGATAAAAAATGAGGCTAAACCGCTGCAAAATATTGCCTTTTCCGGCGATCGAATTGATGACCGCTGGGCTTATTTCAATCGTACTTTACAGCAGGATGTTAACTATCGAGCCGAGCGCAGTCGGGCAGAGATTCGGCTGCGCTATGTCAGCAATTTTCAAATTAGTCAGTTGGATGTTCGTGGACGGGAAAAATCTGTGGGAGATGAAACCTCACTTCGCTATAAGGGTCCTTTTTTTCGTGGGATTGTGCTGGATTACGAACTTGCCCGCAAGATGCTTTATCGGGAATCCGCTTTTAATTACTTACGCGACCGAAATATTCGATCTTACCGAACCAAAGGAACCTTCTCCTATTTATTGAATGCAATTCATCTATTTGAGACCGAAATTACCTCCGCCTACGAATGGGAAGAGACCTTTAAGATGATCGAGACACTCCTCCTTGGTATGCGCAATAGTTATGAAAGGAAATTGAAAAACAAGGGACGCTGGCGTGGCTTTATTGAACTTGATCGAGTCAATGTGACTCCGGCTGGTTCGCCCATTCCCTGGGAAATGTGCAATGGTAAAAAAGAGGGCATGACTGTTGGTTGGGGCTTATCAATCGAATATCGGCTTGGTAAAAATCTTAGTTTGCGGTGTAATTACGAAGGTTGGAATGAACCCGATCGGGATATCTATCATTTTGGTAGTGCAGAAGTAAGGGCGTTATTTTGAGAAACACTGTAATAATTAGGTCAAGCTCAAGAGTGAAAGTGGCACTTGTATTTGTTTTGGTTATTATTGCCGGTTGGATACCTGGAATTGCCGAAACAGAGGTGTCCCGCGATTCGCTGTTATTTGGACAGCTTACCGTCCATTCGGAGCGTGATGTATCAGGGGCGCTGGTTACTATTCAACGCGAATATGCTCGGCAACTGGTAAATGCCGAAAATTATGAGAATTTGATCAACCGGATCCTGCGAGTGCCATTAAGGCAAGGTTTCTATTTTCCGGTTCTGCAACTGATTGATGTGGAGCCCTATCTGTCAACATTAAACCCTGTATTTCAACTCGATTGGGGTGATCCGATTGCGATTGACACGATTTTATTTCAGGGTATCAAAAAGACCAAACCCGTTGTTTTGTATCGGATGAGTTACGAATATTACGGTCAACGACTAACCCCTTCTCTGAGTAATCAAATCTATCGTTCGCTCAATCGTTTTCCCTTTATTTCAGTGGAACGGCATAACGAAATTGTGACTACCCGCACCGGTAAGATGGGATTGTTGTACAAGGTGCGCGAATTTAACGATAATGAATTCGACGGCATTGCTGGTTATGTCCCGGAAACGATCAATCAGAAAGGCTATTTTACCGGTGAAATCAATTTGAGATTTAATAATCTTTCCGGCACCGGTCGCCAGCTTTTAGTTTACTGGTCGAAGATCAATCGTTATTCCCAGCAGATACGATTAAATTATTTAGAGCCCTGGATCTGGAAGTCGAATCTCTTTGGCGAAGTCGGATTTGAGCAAATCCTACGGGACACGTTGGTTGTTATTCGCAATTTCGAATTAGGTACTGGATTTTACACCTGGCGCTGGGGCCGGATCCAATTAACTGGAAATCATGAAGCAACGATTCCCACCCCCGGTGGCAGAGAAATATTGGGATTAGTAAATACTACGACAAATGCTATCGGAATTAAGTACGGGATCGATCGGCTGGATAATTTTTATAATCCTGCCCGTGGATTTTCCATTCAGTCAAAGGTGAATTTTGGTCTGCAAAAAAGCAGTGCTAAGGCAGCTGTCCAGCGGACTGAGATGATCATAGATACCGATTTCTATTATCCTTTGATTAGACAACTGGTTACTGCCAATACAATTCATTTTAAAGGTAAGTGGTTCAGGCATGGTAAGCCATCCTATGCGGATCAATACTGGTTTGGAGGTGCTGCCAGTTTGCGCGGTTATCCCAATGATTTTTTCAGCGGCAGTAAAATTGCCTGGACTTCACTGGAACTCAGAAGGATTATTGGTGAACTGAGTAGTATTTTTATCTTTTATGATCAGGGATATTATCATGAATCATTCTCAGGCAAATCCAAGGACCAATTTCCGCATAGTTACGGAATTGGAGTTCGACTGGCATCGCGGATGGGGATTATCGGTTTAGATTATGGTTTCGGGAAAGGCGATACTTTCTCGACCGCCAAAATTCATGTGCGCTTGATTAACAGGTTTTAAAATGAGTAAAAAATCGTTAGGAATTGAACAGGAAATAATTGCTTTTCTGAAAAAGCAAAAAGGGAATCCTTTAAAACAGCGGCGGATCGCCAAAGCCTTAAGCATAAGTGAGACACAATATCCTGATTTTAAAGAAATTTTACGCCGTCTGGCTGAGGAGAGCCAAATCGAGAGGATTCAGAAAAATTGTTACCGTGTTGCGGATATTAGCCGCCAGCTCGTCGGGACAATTTCATTTTCGGGACGCGGTTTTGCCTTTGTGACGACAGCCGAAGGCGAGGAACTATTCGTCGGTAGTTACGACACCGGAACCGCTTTTCAAGGTGATAAAGTGCTGGTCGAAAAGTACCAAAAGCAAAGCGGTAGACGCATGGAAGGAAAAGTCATGCGCGTGATCGAACGTTCTTCCGCGCCGATTTTTGGAGTATTGAGGAGAAAGCAGCAGGAGTGGGTGGTGACGCCCGAATCCCCAGCCCCGCCGGTTACAATTCTTGTCAGAAATTTCCCCCAGGGAATTCAATCCGGACAGATGGTCGAGCTTGATAATCTGGAGTGGAATCGGGTCAATTATCTACCACGAGCCGATATCAAGCAAGTATTAGGAGTACCTGGTGATCCCCAGGATGACATTCCGATAATCCTCAAGATGTTTCGGATCGAGTCTGATTTTCCGATTGCAGTGACTGCCGAAGCGGAGAACTTGCCCGATACAATCAGTGCTGATGAAATACAGCAGCGACGGGATTTAAGAGATCAAGTGATTTTTACCATAGATCCGGAAACGGCCATGGACTTTGACGATGCGGTTTCATTGGAGCAACTTGATTCTAACCATTGGCGTCTGGGAGTGCATATTGCGGATGTCAGTCATTACGTGCAAG
>CAZAKO010000022.1:4617-14990 GCA_964485745.1 uncultured bacterium | reverse complement strand
GATGGGATACCGGAAGAGATTAAACCCTCCGAGCGACTTCAGAGTCACCGCTTGATCGAAGAATTTATGCTCCTGGCAAATCGCTGTATTGCCGAGTGGGTGAAAGTGCGGCGCAAGTTGGAAAAGTTGCCCTTGGTGTATCGAATTCACGCTACTCCGCCGCCCGATGCTATTGCAGAATTGTATAGTATTCTGTTCAGCCTTGGACTGAATTATCAGCAACCGGTAAGAGTCAAACCACAGGATATTCGCCAGATATTGATAGATGTCGCGAATTTGCCGTTTAAAAATTTCATCGAACGATTGGCAATTCGTTCAATGGCGAAAGCAGTCTATTCTACCCGTCCGCTGAGCCATTTCGGGTTGGCTTTTCGTCACTATACCCACTTTACATCACCAATTCGACGCTATCCGGATTTAATCGTTCACCGCCTGGTCAAGCACTATTTGAATGCGGTTAGCGAAGAGGATAAAATTTTCTTTCGCCGTCTGCTGCCGAAAGTTGCCGATCACTCCTCCGAAACTGAGCAGACCGCGATGGAAGTAGAACGAGAGTTTATTAAAATTAAGCAAATTCGTTTTCTGGCAAACAAAATTGGCAATTGGTATAAGGGAATTATCACCGGCGTAATGGAATTTGGTTTTTTTGTGGAAATCTCCGATTATCTGGTAGAAGGATTGGTTCATGTGCGCACTCTATTGGATGATTATTATCTTTATGATCGGGCTAATCACACCTTAAAAGGACGGCGCGGCGGAAGGACTTTCCGGCTGGGAGATCGGGTATCGGTAAAAATAGTTTACGTATCAGTTAAAGAAAGGCGGATTGATCTGGAATGGGGCGAATAATTCTGATGATGATATTTGTGCCAATCGATATAGGGAGGAGTCAGTCAGAAAGGAATTGGTTTTTTAGTGAAAACCCTCTAATTTTCGGGAGTTTTCAAGTTGAGCTGCAGCGAAGTGAGATGTAATGATAAAAATTTCAACTATTAGTTTATTGTTTTTATTAGCGGCAAACAGTTGCGCAATTCGTCATGATGCCAAGGGTCCATCGGATGTTATCTATGTTCTAACCTCTGATGAAGTTAAGAGTAAAGTTCAGGTAGCTATAGATACAACCTTTTCTTATGGTATCCGGACGCCGGAATTCGAGCGCTATTTCTATACCGATTGGCGCCCGCTAAACCTGTTGTCTGAATACATCAAATTTCCGAATACGATTGTCGTTGCGGATTTGAATCGTCAAGATGCGGCAACCAACTTTATCCAATCCTTACTTACCGATGAACGCCGAGATTTAATCAAACAGGACACAGTCGCCATGTTTGCCTTAGAGGATTATTGGCGCAATAAGCAAATGTTAGTTTTAATTGCTGGTTATGATCTGGATAAGTTATCGGCTTATATTCTGGAGCGGAAAGCCTGGCTTTACAGTAAATTCAATAAAAAGTATAACGAGCGTCAATTCCAATATCTTTATAGCCGTCTGGAACAAAAGAATCTCTCTGAAAAATTATGGAAGGTTTACCGCTGGACCATGCGCAT
This sequence comes from uncultured bacterium, assembly GCA_964485745.1. Lineage (GTDB taxonomy): Bacteria > Fidelibacterota > UBA2242 > UBA2242 > UBA2242 > CAZAKO01. Next base: position 13,442 of record CAZAKO010000022.1, on the reverse strand, counting down.
TCCCAGTGACTATCTGATTATTCGGGAAGATCCGGCTCATAATTTTGTCTGGTTAGGACGGGGACAGCCTTACCGCTGGATTTCGGTATGCTGGGGTGATGGCATCCAAACTGAATGGTTGACCCCTAATGGCTTATATAAAAAGCGGGAAGAAATAGGAACACTGTATCGGCAAATTAAAACGGAAAAGCGATTTTTAGGATATCAATACGAGAAGTTGGCTGAATGGGATGCTTTGCGAATGTACGGATTATGGTATCATGAAGAGCAGGCTCAGGGCGGACCGTTTGTCACTTATGCTTTTTATGATAAAGTCAGTGACCGGTCTTTTGTGATTGACATGCTGGTTTTTTATCCGGGTCGGAAGAATACCGATTATATCCGCTTCCTGGAAATTATGGCGCACACTTTTCGGACAACCGAAGCCGAGAATCAATCTGACTCGACAAAGGCTGCGGAGTGAATATTCAATTGCCTATTGAGATGAGAGCTTTTAAATTAATTCAGGGTTAGTGAGAATATGTCAAAAATTGCAATTATTGTTGGTAGCGATACGGATTTAAATGTTGTGGAAGCAGCCCGTCCCTATTTGGATTTTTTTGGAATAGAGGCAGAGTTCCGAGTTATCTCGGCTCATCGCCAACATGCCGAACTTGTCAGCTATCTTGAATCTCTAGCAAAAAGCGAGATTAAGGTAATCATTGCCTGTGCCGGCATGGCTGCTCATCTGCCAGGAATGATAGCGGCATTGAGTCAATTACCTGTTATTGGGGTACCGCTGGAGGCGTCATCGCTAAAAGGGATAGATGCTTTGTTGTCAATCGTGCAAATGCCCAAGGGAATCCCGGTTGCGACGATGGCAATTGGGACAGCTGGAATCATCAATGCTGTCGTGTATGCGGTCAGGATTATGGCAATCAGTGATAAGGTTATGCACAATAAGCTTGAGGCGTTTCGTAAAAAAGGATCCAAGTTATAATCAGATGAAGATCTTGATAACTGGCGCGAATGGTATGCTTGGCGAAGAGTGCACTAACCTATTGTCGGGTTTGCATCAGGTGATTGCTTGCGACCTTCAAGAGCGGTTGCTCTTCTCCAGTCCGAAGGTATATGAACCTCTCGATATAACCAATCCCATAATGGTAAAAGAGGTTATCAATCGGTATCAGCCAGATGTAGTCATCAATTGTGCGGCTTATACCGATGTTGATGGTGCCGAAAAAAACCAGCAGGATGCTTGGAATGTCAATGTCAAAGGTGTCCAGTATCTGGTTGACTCTCTCACTCCGATTAAGGGAGCCATAATTCAGATTTCGACCGATTATGTTTTTGATGGTACAGTTGGTCCTTATAATGAGCAACAGATACCGCAGCCAATAAATTTTTATGGCAAAACCAAGCTCGCATCAGAAAAGATTCTGCAGGATTCCGTATTACCCTGGACAATTCTGCGAACTAATGTTCTTTTTGGTAATACTACGACTCAGCAAGCCAGTTTTGTGCGCTGGGTAATTGAAAAACTGCGCCGCTTCGAAACCATCAGGGTGGTAAACGATCAATATGGCAATCCAACCTGGTCCTATGCTTTAGCAAATGCTATCGCCCGGGTCATCGAGACCGGCAAGCATGGTCTGTATCACTATGCCGGAGCGGATTATTTGAATCGCTTTCAATTTGCGCTCAAGATTGCTGGCATCTATGAGCTGGACCCGACCTTAATCCGATCCATAACAACCAGAAAATTACGGCAGCTGGCACCGCGTCCTTTCAGAGCCGGTCTGTCTTGTGATAAGATTGCACGGGAATTACAAGTAAAATTTTATACAATCATGGAGGCGTTAACCCAGATGAAGGGATTGAACTAGTGGAGTCTTTAGTTATTATTCCCACTTATAATGAGAAAAAAAATATTCCCTTGCTTCTCCAAAAGCTCGATCTGCTGAATATTGATCTGGATATCCTGTTTATTGATGATAACAGTCCGGATGGTACGGTTGATTTAATTAAAGAGTTTCAGAAGGGAAATTCACATATTGTTCTGATTGAACGACCGGCGAAGTTAGGTTTGGGGAGTGCCTATGTTCAGGGCTTTCTTTGGGCACTTGAACGAGGTTATCCCTATATCCTTGAAATGGATGCCGATTTGTCCCATAATCCTGAGGATATTCCCCGACTGATCAATTGTTGTAAGGATGGCGCTGATTTAGCTATCGGTTCGCGCTATTCGGCTGGAGTCAATGTGATTAACTGGCCAATGAAACGCCTGCTCCTCAGTTATGGCGCCAATAAGTATACTCGGTTCATCACCAGTCTGCCGATGACCGATGCGACTTCCGGTTTTAAGTGTTTTCGGAGTGATGTCTTGAAAGCAATTGACTTGAGCAGGATAAAATCCTCTGGTTATTCGTTCCAGATTGAGATGAATTTCCGGACCTGGAAGAAGGGCTTTAAACTCACTGAGGTGCCGATTATTTTTACGGAACGGAATGAGGGGCATTCAAAAATGTCCAAGAGTATCGTCTACGAAGCTGTATTCATGGTTTGGAAATTGAAATTTTCAAGTTTATTTGGTCGGTTAAACTGATGCAAGTATCGGTTATAATAGTCAGCTACAACGTTAAAGAATTTTTACAGCAGTGCATTTTTTCGGTTAAAAATGCGGTTAACAATTTAAAACATGAGATTATCGTCATTGATAATAATTCTGTAGACGGCACTACCGAAATTATTCGTTATAAATTCCCGGAAATAATTTTAATTGAGAATGGTACCAACCGTGGATTTGCCGCAGCCTGTAATCAGGGATTGAGTATCTCAAAAGGTGATTTTATTCTTCTGCTCAATCCCGACACGATGATCCAGGAAGATACGATTCAGACGATGATTAATTTCTTTGAGTCGGTTCCTGATGCTGGCGCTGCAGGCTGTAAAATTTTAAATGCCGATGGCACTTTGCAACTTGCCTGTCGGCGAAGTTTTCCAACTCCAAAGGTGGCGCTACCCAAGATTCTTGGGTTTAGCCGTCTGTTTCCCCGGGTGAAGATTTTTGGTAAATACAATCTGACCTATGAGGATCCAAATAAAGTAATTGAAGTAGATGCAGTTAGTGGTTCGTTCCTTTTTTTCCGTCGGGAAGTATATACCCGAATTGAGGGACTGGATGAGTCTTTCTTTATGTACGGCGAGGACCTGGATTACTGCTATCGGATAAAACAGGCTGGTTGGAAAATTTATTATGTACCGTATACCAAGATAATTCATTATAAGGGTGAGAGTGCAAAAATAGCGAGTTTCGATAATTTTATCATTTTTTATCGAGCCATGGATATTTTTGTCAAGAAACATTTCAGTTTTAGTTACTCCATCTTACTGGACATTGTTTTGCGATTGGGGATTTTTGCGCGCGGTTTAATTTCTTTAGTGGGGCGGCTGTTCCGCAAGCACGTTATCATGCTGGTGGATGGAGTGGCGATCAGTGCTTCGATTTTGATTGCTCACCGTCTCCAATCGCGACCGATGACCGATTATTCCGGGCTGGTTTCCATGCTGATTTTTTATCTCTTGCTCTGGTTGGGCACTGGCTATGCGATTGGATTATATGATCGGCGGGAATTATCTTATTCACGGGCGGCAATTGCTTCGGTTGTCAGCTTTGTCAGCTCTTTAATTTTCAATTTGCTCTTCAAGAAGTTAATCTATTCACCGCATTTGATTATCCCGAGTTTTATTTTTATCATGCTTTTTTTACCAGGCTGGCGAGTTTTTCTCTTATTTTTGCAAAGACGACGGATAATTTCGCCAAAATCACCTTTGTCCCGGGCCTTGTTATCGCGTCGCACAATCATTGCCGGTACGGGTCGGGAAGGTGAACGGATTGCGAAGAAACTCCAATCTCACATCGAGCACGGCTTTGAAATTCTCGGTTTTGTTGATAAGAGTTTTTATGTCAAACGCAATATCGGATTTCCCTTTCTGGGAACTGTCACCGATCTGGCTGAAATTATCCGGATTCATAAAGCCACCGAGATTATCTTTACGACCGATGAATTTAGTAATGATGATATTCTGAATATCCTCGATCGAATTAAAAAAATCCGAATCAATATTAAAATCGTACCAAGAAACTTGGATTATATCATCGGTAAATCCAGTGTCGAGAAGATTGAGGATATTCCCCTAATTAATCTCGAATACAATCTCTATCGGATGGCTAATCGTTTTTCCAAGCGGATTTTTGATTTTGTCTTTGCCAGCTTGAGTTTGATTATCCTTGCGCCGATTGTTGTCCCGTGGGCAATTATATTGGGTTACCGTCTGCAACGCCAGACATTTTTGGCGAAGGAAGATTCGACTTTCAATGGTTTTGTCTTTGTTAAGCAGAATGGTAATCATTCGCGGCCGTTCATCGAACGTTTTCCGCTATTGTTCTCGATCTTTATCGGTGAGATGAGTTTTGTCGGTAGTGAACTGCTGACAGCTAATCCGCATATTCGCCGATTACGCTGCAAGCCGGGATTAACCGGACTTTTCCAGCTGCAGGAGACTCACCGACCAAATGAAATTGACAAACAGAATTACGAATATTATTACATGCAGAATCATTCCTTATTTCTGGATGTCGAGATTCTTTTAAAAGCGCTTTTAAATATTTGAATGGACTGGCATGGCAAAATTAACGCTCGATTTTGAAAAACCAATTATTGAGCTGGAGCAGAAAATCAAAGAGATGCGTGAGCTCTCCTCTAACGGTGCGCTTGATCTTGAAGAGGAGATTCAAAAGCTCGAAGATAAGCTGCAAAAGCTAGTCAATAAAACTTACGCTAATCTCAATCGCTGGCAGCGGGTGCAATTAGCCCGTCATCCCGATCGTCCGTATACCTTAGATTATCTTGAGCGGATTTGTGAGGACTTCATCGAAATTCATGGTGATCGCTATTTTGCCGACGATAAAGCCATTGTCGCCGGATTTGGAAAAATTGGTGACTATAAAGTTGTGGTAGTTGGTCATCAAAAAGGTAAAAATACCAAAGAAAACCTGTATCGGAACTTCGGTTGTGCAAATCCGGAAGGGTACCGAAAAGCCCTGAGGGCAATGAAGCTGGCAGAAAAATTCCACAAACCGGTTGTGTCGCTAATTGATACCCCGGGCGCTTATCCGGGAGTCGGTGCCGAAGAGCGGGGTCAAGCCGAGGCAATCGCTAAAAATCTATTTGAAATGAGTCGCTTGAAAACTCCCATTTTAGTCGTTGTAATTGGTGAAGGTGCCAGTGGTGGCGCTCTGGGAATAGGCGTCGGCGATCGAATTGTTGTTTTAGAAAATACCTGGTATTCGGTAATTAGTCCCGAAGGATGTGCCTCGATTTTATATCGTGATGCCGGAAAAGCCGATGTCGCTGCCGAGGCGATGCGGGTCACTGCGCGGGATTTGGAAGAGCTTGGAATTGCTGATGAAATTATCCCTGAACCTGATGGCGGCGCTCATCGCAATCCAGATAAAATGGCTGAACTTTTAAAAGCAAGCATCATCCACAATTTGGATATTCTCTGCAAAATACCAATCGCGGAACTAATTCAGCAGCGAATCCAGAAATATGCTCAAATGGGTTCCTGGGAAGAAATCCGCTAAGACTGCGTTCGCTGCAATCTTATTGGTTACCGCGTGTACTCTATTTTTTGAGCAGAAAATGATGAATGAAATTCTGTTTCTAATTAAGTGTGTGGTAGTCCTGAGTGCTACTCTTTTTGCCTTCCGAATGGGTAAAATCTGGTTATTTGCCCATATTGCGGTCTGTATCGTTCTGGCAAATATTTACGTCACCAAGCAATTTATTTTATTTGGCTTGAGTGCCACCGGTGGAAACATAACCTATGGCGCGATATTTTTGAGTACCGACCTGTTATGCGAACATTACAGCAAAAATGAGGGACGTAAGGCGGTTTTTATCGGATTTTATGCAGCGATAATGTATTTGGTAACATCGCAATTGATTTTGCTTTTTCAGCCGGCAGATTATGATAGCGTTAATCCGGGAATGAAGGCGATTTTCTCCTTCGCACCAAGGATAATTTTAGCCTCGCTGACCGCTTATCTGATTAGTCAGCTGCATGATATCTGGGCATTTCACTTTATCCGCATGAAAACCGGTGGTAGAATGCTCTGGCTGAGAAATAATGCTTCGACCTGGGTTAGTCAATTGATTGATTCGATTACCTTTTCCAGTATTGCCTTCCTTGGATTATTTCCGCTGAAAATTGTAATTCAGATTATTCTCTCGACCTATTTACTAAAAGTTATCGTGGCGGCTCTCGATACTCCGTTTATTTATCTGAGTTACCATTTTCTACCAGAGGATTTGAGGAAAAAATGAGTAACTTTCAAGCAGTAAATGTATCAATTGGATAGTAAGTTGGCTGGCAGGAAATGAATCGCGGACTATTCATCACTTTTGAAGGTTTAGACGGATCAGGGAAAACAACCCAGATTGAAGCTTTCATTCAGCGTCTTGATGACACAGGAATGGTGTACCAATTATTCCGGGAACCCGGCGGCACAGTTATCGGTGAAAAAATTCGCCAGATACTGTTGGATAAGGAGCATACCGCCATGCTGCCGATTACCGAATTACTGCTATATTCAGCGAGTCGTTATCAATTGACCATGAATTCGATTATCCCGGCGCTGGAAAAAAGCCAAGTCGTCATCTGTGACCGGTTCTATGATTCGACCACCGCTTATCAAGGTTATGGGCGAGGAATTGATTTAAATTTGATTAAGCAATTGAATCGAGCTGCGACCGCATCTTTGATTCCTGATCTGACTTTTATCCTTGATATTGATCTGGATGTCCGCCAGCGGCGTCTGGGGAAAAAAGTACTCGATCGTCTGGAACAAGAAACCATTGAATTTCATAAAAGAGTACGTGATGGTTTTATGCAGATGGCACACGCCGAACCCGAACGGATTATCCTGATTGATGGTAACCGCTCTACCGACGATATAGCTAGTGAAATCTGGAGTCATTTTAAATTGTTAATAAAGAAATGAGAGTCAATATGAAAAAGGTAAAATTTATAAATCGCATATTCCTGTTAGTCGGGTTTATAATGATTGCCCTTATAGTGGTTTTTGCCGGGACTAACGTCTATAAAGACATCTCGAACTCAATGCGGATATATAATGAGGTATTTCGGCAGCTTTTTACCAATTATGTAGATCCCATCAAAATTGATGAATTTACCGAGGCTACCGTTCATCAAATGATGCAAGAGTTAGATCCTTACACGGTTTTCATGAATGAAGAAGAGCAGGAGCCGCTCGAGACTTTGACGAAAGGCAGTTATGGCGGTGTCGGCTTACGAATCAGCATGCGAGCCGATACTCTGACCGTTATCGCTCCGATGGAAGGTAGTCCGGCATATCGGGCAAATATTCTGCCCGGCGATCAGATCTTGAAAGTTGATTCTGTTTCGACGATTGGAATGGAAATTGACAAAGCCGCCAGACAGATTCGGGGTGAAGTTGGAACAAAGGTAGTTTTAACCATTCATCGCCCTGGTCTCGCTGGTCTGATTGAATATACCTTGACCCGCGAAAACATCAGTATCAAGGATGTCAGTTATAGTGGTATTTTGTCCAATGATGTCGGCTACATTCGTCTCTCGGGTTTTTCTAAAGGTGCCTCAACTGAGGTCAAGCAAGCAATTGCCAAGCTGTTGGATGAAGATTCGCAGTTGCAGGCGTTGATTCTGGATTTACGGGGCAATCCGGGTGGACTGTTAACTGAAGCCCTGGCAGTATCGGAGCTATTTACCGATGTAGGTGATACTTTATTATTGACGCGGGGTAGGATCCCGGCTGCCAATAAGGTTTTTATTGCCCGGGTAAAGCCATATCTATCATCGGATATAAAATTAGCAGTATTGATTAATCAGGGTAGTGCTTCCGCGAGTGAAATTGTTGCAGGTGTAATTCAAGACTTGGATCGGGGGATTATCATCGGCTCCGGCAGTTTCGGTAAGGGATTGGTTCAGACGGTCTTCAAAATTGATGATCGCCATTCGGTTAAAATTACCACGGCGAAATATTTTATGCCCAGTGGTCGCTTGATTCAAAAGCCGGATTATCTGAATAATCCCGAACTGGTAAATCAGTCCGCTCTCAATGATACCTTGTTTTATTCCAAGAACCAGCGCAAGCTCCAAGGAGGTGGTGGAATCACACCGGATATCACCGTTGAAACTGAGAAATTGAGCGATTATGCACGGGAACTCTGGCGTCAAAACATGTTTTATGCTTATGCGATTAAGTATAAGTCCGAACATGGTCAGATTCCCCTGCCGATTGTGATAGATAAAGAACTACTCGAAGATTTTCGGGCTTTTCTCGAGCAGGATTGCTTTTTGTACTATTTGAAAAATGAAAAGCAGCTGCGCGACCTCGAAAAGGAGCTGTTACAGGATGAGCACTTTAAAGACTTAAAGAATCCTTTTCAAACTTTCTATACTATCTTTGATTCACTCAAAACGTCTGATTTTGATCAAAATCAGACGCAGATCAAACGGGGATTGAGAAGCGAATTATCAACCCTGGCGGGTGGATTGGCTGAACGAGTGAAAGCCGATCTGGATGATGATCCGGCGGTTTTGAAAGCCGTTAGTGTTTTGCAGGATAAGATTGCCTATAATACGACGCTGGGTTATGCCTTCTAAGTGCTAACGGAGACGAAGCTGCTGTTGAAAAAAGCTGATTTGCTGAGTTTATTCTGGATAATGACTTTGATTCCCTATCTTATGCCGGCTGAAACAAATTCAATTTTAATTAAAAT
>CAZAKO010000022.1:0-4517 GCA_964485745.1 uncultured bacterium | reverse complement strand
TGACTTTGATTCCCTATCTTATGCCGGCTGAAACAAATTCAATTTTAATTAAAATCAGTACTCTTGCCGATTCAATCAAAACGGTCTACTGTCCCGATAGTCGTACGTCTGTCTGGGAAATCAAGCCCGAATTTGCGAATGACCAATATCTCCTAAAAGGTGAAACCGATAATTCCATCGCCCGGCAGAAGTTTTATGAATCAGTGCAGCAAAATTATCCGCAACTCAAATTTGAAAGGGAGATTAAACTCCTGCCCGATGATGTAATGGGTAGTAGGATTTTCGTCATTGCTCAAAATTCGGTCGAGGTTTTATATCGGAGTCCGACAGCTTCTGCGGAAATGGTGACCCAAACCTTAGGAGGTTTAGCGTTAGATATTTTAAAGTGGGATAATGGTTTCTATTTAGTCCGGACCGATGATGGTTATTTAGGCTGGGTTTCAGAAGATGGTGTGACTATTGGAGACCAAACATTTCAGGATCAATGGGAAAACAGTCCTCAAGTTGTCTATCTTGATATCGAGGGAGTTGTTTACTCCAGACCATCGCTAAGATCGTCATTAGTCAGCGATGTTGTCATGGGCAACCGATTCAAATTGCTGCAGCGAAGCAGAAGGTGGACCAAAGTTGGTTTTGCAGATGGGCGGGAAGGCTATCTTTTGAATAATTCGCTCCAGAATCTGCAAGCATATCAGGCAAGATCACTGAATGCTGCAGCAGTCATAGCGACCGCTAAGTTATTGATTGGTCGTCCGTATATGTGGGGTGCCGCCTCTCCGAAAGCAATGGACTGCAGTGGCTTTACTCAGCTAGTCTTTCGTCATAACAGTTACCTTTTACCGCGGGATGCCAACATGCAAGTTCAGGAGGGTATTCCGATTGATACAACCGATTTTCCGCAAGATTTGCAACCCGGTGATCTGCTCTTTTTTAGCCTTGATCCGGACCGCATTACGCATGTGGGAATATACCTTGGAAACGAACAATTTATACACTGTTCCGGGCGGGTGCGGATTGATAGTTTTAATCCGACCGCTCCAAATTATAACGATTATCGGCGTAAAACCATAAGAGCCGTACGACGAATTGTTAAGTAAAAAAATAGGGGGATTTTATGAAACGGGTTGCAGTTCTATTAATTTTCGTTTTCGCACTTATTTCCTGCCAGCGGGATTTGAGTCAGTTTGATTATCTATTGACGCCCCAGATTTCGACTAAACCATCCCAGAAAATGTTAGTGGTCGAGGTTAAAGGTGATCCCAATACGGCAGGTAAGGAGGCATTTGGTCAGCTATTTAAGAGTTTTTATGCTCTGAAAAAGGAATATCGAACAATCAAAATGGCGCCGCCCCGAGGGCGCTGGCTATTTTCTTTTGATAAGCCGAAGGAAGAATGGATTGGCAAATTCGCATTACCGCTTTCGAATGAAATCGAACAATTGCCGCAGTCCGAGAAAATCTCCCCTAACGTACGGCTTGAGACCTGGTATGGAGGTGAGGTTGCCGAAATTTTACATTTAGGTCCGTATGGAGAAGAGACCCCAACCATCGAAAAACTCATGGCGTTTATTGAAGCCCAAGACTATCAGATCAGTGGTGATCATGAGGAAGAATATTTAAAGGGTCCGGGGATTTTTTCTAAGGGTAACCCCAAGAAATATCGGACCATTATCCGCTACGAAGTAACACCCAAAAACTAATCTTCTAATATCAGGCAATTAGATTAAGTCTAAATCGGCTAATACCTTCTGCAGCAGAGGCCTGTTTTTGGTGGATAGTGGTACCAGCGGCAGGCGGAAATTTTCATCAATTAATTGCATCATCGCTAAGGCAGTTTTGACCGGGATTGGACTACTTTCGATAAAATTGATTTCCATCAGTGGCAACAGCTTATTATGGAGTTCCCGCGCCCGCGGCCAATTCCCATCCAGCGCACTGTGAATCATCTGACTGAAAAGCGCGGGTGTTTCATTGGCTACGACGGAGATAGTGCCATCACCGCCCAGGGCAATCAGTGGCAGGCTGATGGAGTCATCGCCGGATAGCACCAGGAAATCCGGCGGACGATTACGCAAAATATTCATAATCTGCGACATATTTCCGCTGGCTTCTTTGATTCCAATTATATTATCAATTGCCGCCAGGCGTAGGATGGTTTCGGCGGTAATATTTGATCCGGTGCGACCAGGGACATTATAGATGATGACCGGTATACTGACCGACTCGGCAACTTTTTTAAAATGCTGATAAAAGCCTTCCTGAGTTGGTTTGTTATAATAGGGACCAACCAGTAATAAAGCATCTCCGCCAATTTTTTCCGCATACTGCGAAAGTTCAATTGTCGCACGGGTGTCATTACAGCCGGTGCCGCAGAGAACTGGGACGCGATGATTAACCTGCTTGATAGCCAATTCGGTTATATATTGTTGTTCTTCGTGGCTCATCGTTGCACTTTCGCCGGTTGTGCCGCAGATTAAAATGACATCGGTGCCTTGTTCGATCTGGCGATCAATTAGATTGCGCAGCTGGACTTCGTTGATGTTACCAGAGCTATCGAAGGGAGTGACTAAAGCAACAGTTGATCCGCGGAATTTGCTGCTGTCCATGTAATTTCCTTTCAAAAATTAGGATTTGTTAACAGAGTATTTTTTAATCAAATGATCCATGAAATCCTGCATGGTGAAGATTCCTTTTTTATCACTGATCCATTCGGCGGCACGGATTGCCCCATAAGCGAATCCTTCGCGACTATGGGCGGTGTGGCGCAGCTGAATGCTGTCGTAGATTCCCTCAAATCCGATCTCATGAGTGCCGGGAATTTGACCCGCACGGGTTGAGGTAACATGCAAGATTTGCGGATCTATGGCTCCGTCGGGTGGGGTGAAAAGGAGTTGGTTTTTAGCCGGTAAGTTTCGTAATAGAATCTCGGCAAGGTTTTTGGCGGTACCGCTGGGACTGTCCTTTTTACCGGAGTGATGCCACTCATGCAGATAGCAATCGTACTCCGGACAGCTGCCGAACTGACGGGAGGCATATTCAATGATCTTAGAAAATAGATATACTCCAATGGAAAAATTCGGGCTATAAATCATCGTGAGGTTCGGAATTTGGCGCGCCTGATCGAGCTCGGCGTGCAAACCGGTAGTACCCTCAACTACGGGAATTCCGAACTGGGCGGCTGTTTTTAGATTTTCCAGAACGGTTTCTTTCAGGCAAAAACTGATCAGCACCTCGCAATCCGGTTTGTCAGAAAGTCCGGTTAAAGGATTGTCAATATCAAAGTGAACCGTGACGCGATGCCCCCGATTGAGAGCCAGCTGTTCGACCGTGTGTCCCATTCGTCCGTATCCGATTATGCCGAGATTCATTTTAGATCCTTTTTAATCATGCCAATAATTGATAGAAATTAATTTTTTTTTAAAAAAGTCAAAAGGATATTTTAGGATTATTCAACAAAGCCATAAATCCTCGCTGAGTAATTATGAATTCTTTTAATAATCTGATTTTCTAAGGAATTGTTAAATTACTTAGGGTTATCAAATTTATTGCAGGAGAGAGATGTCAAACATTAATGAATCGTTAAACATTGGAAAAAGCGTTTTAATTACCGGTTGTTCTTCAGGTATTGGGTGGCATACTGCGGTTAACTTAGCAAAGAATGGTTTTACCGTTTTTGCTACGGTCCGGAAAGAAGCTGCTGCCGAAAGTTTGAGAAAGTTGAACTTATCCAATCTTGTGCCTATTTATCCGCTTGATCTAACCAACCGGGATCAGATATTAAAAACGGTGGATGGAGTTACCACTGAATTATCCCGCAGAGGACAAAAGGGGCTCTATGCATTGATTAATAATGCTGGCGGCGGCTCTCCGGCTCCCATCGAGATTATGGATTTAGACAAATTTCAGATTGAGTTACAAACCCGCCTGGTTGGCGCAGTGGCACTGATTCAATCCTTCCTTCCCTTGATTCGTCAAGTCAACGGCAGAATTGTCTGGATAATGACGCCGGCTTTGATGCCGACTCCATATGTCGCCAGTATTCACGCTTGTGATTTTGCCGCCAATTGTATTGCGCGAACCCTTGCCATTGAACTCAAGTCATGGAAGATTCCGGTTATCATGATCCGCTGTGGTGGCATTAAAACACCAGCGGGCTTGCGTACCGTCGCTGATGTCGAAGCCGTTCTTCAAGAGAAATCCGACCGGGTTAACCTTTATGAGGAAGCCCTGCGGGAATGGGGTGCCGAGATGGCGGAATTTGATCGAAAACGTACCAATCCGGATAAAGTAGCGAACGTCGTGCTCAAGGCTCTCGAAGCCCGGAAACCGCACAGCCGGTATTCGATCGGTCACATGGTGAGAGCTGCTAATTTTTTCGAGAAATTACCACAGTCCATAGGTGATTGGATTTTAAAGTTACGTTTTTAAAATGACATGGTTATAACCATCTCTAATTAATCAATAAAATTCTGTTTGACAAGTGACTTGGAAGTTGTTATTATTGAAGTGTTATTTCTC
>CAZAKO010000021.1:22911-26322 GCA_964485745.1 uncultured bacterium | reverse complement strand
TGTACCCCGAGCAGGACTCGGACCTGCAACCCTCTGCTTAGAAGGCAGATGCTCTATCCTTTGAGCTATCGGGGCTCAAAAAGCGTCGGGGCAGTCCGATTTGAACGGACGACTTCCTGCTCCCAAAGCAGGCGCGCTAACCGGGCTGCGCTATGCCCCGTAAAATCTCGGTTTATAAAAAGCGATCGGCATCCAACTTATGATTAACCTACCATAAAGGCGCACTAACCGGGCGGAGTCTATCCCGATGGATCGGGACTATGTCCCGCAAAACTTCAATATTCTCTCTATTCTAAAAGCGCATTAAGTTATTTTACTCCTAAGCTAAAATCAAGCCAAAAGAACCAGCCAATATTGACAAAAGATCGAAAAAAGTGTATCTTAAATTAACGATGATTGGGTTATTGAGGATAGGCAACCAGAATTATGAAAATTAAAGCCAGATCATCATCTTCTGACTCAAACCGGGCTTTAAGTAAATACTTAGAGGAGATTGGTAGATACAATCCCCTGACTCCTGAAGAGGAGATCGAATTAGCCCAGCGTATTCGTCAAAAAGATCCCGTTGCGCTGAAAAAATTAACCGAATCGAATTTGCGATTTGTCGTGAGCGTTGCTAAGGATTATCAGGGACAGGGATTACCGCTGACCGATTTAATCAACGAAGGTAACTTAGGTTTGATCAAAGCCGCCAAACGTTTTGATGAAACCCGGGGATTCAAATTCATATCCTATGCCGTCTGGTGGATTCGACAGTCCATCCTGCAAGCTTTAGCAGAACACTCCCGGATTATTCGCCTGCCCTTGAATCGCGTCGGAACCATTAGTAAAATTTCGAAGGAAGCCGAATTACTGGAACAGCAATTTGAACGTACCCCGCGCCACGATGAAGTCGCCTACGGTTTGGATATGCAGCCTGATGAGGTCAATGAGGCTTTGCGCATTGCCCGGCGGCATCACTCGCTTGATGCGCCTTTCCGGGATGAAGAAAAAAATTCATTAATTGACGTAATTCAGGATGACACCCAACCCATGCCTGATCATCTCTTAATGAACGAATCGCTCCGAGCCGAAATTAGGGATGCGCTCAATACCCTTAAGGACCGCGAACGGGACGTAATCAAAATGTACTTCGGAATTGACCGTGAATATGCCTTGACTTTAAACGAAATTGGTGAGGAGTTCAATTTAACCCGGGAGCGAGTTCGCCAAATTAAGGAGAAGGCGATTAGACGTCTGCAGCATAAATCTCGCAGTCAAAAATTAAGAGCTTACCTGGGATAAGGTCAAAGAAAAGTAATTCTTCGCTTAATGGAATAAAACTGAAATTACCGAATTATCTGATTAAGAAGAAAAAATCAACCGATCAACGATTCCAAATTTTCCGGATTAGCGTTTTCATAGAATGGAGCTGGCTATGCTGATTGAAAGTTTGTCAGGAGTACGGGGACATGATCTTGAGCTGACCGAGGAGATAGTTAAGTCCTACGCGCACGCATTTGCTGAATATTGCACCGGGGCAAAAATTCTATTGGGGCGGGATACCCGACCGAGCGGTAAACGCATTTCAGATTTAATGATTGGAGCTTTGAGAGATGCCGGTAAGACCGTGATAGACCTAAGTATTTGCCCTACTCCCACAGTCCAATTTGCGGTCATTGATCAAAATGCGGCGGGTGGAATTGTCGTTACGGCAAGCCATAATCCGTTACCCTGGAATGGACTCAAATTTATCGGCTCTGACGGAATCTTTTTAGATGGTAATGAAATGCTACGTTTGAAGGGGCGGCGGCTCGAAATCGCCGAAAATCTCGATCAGATTAGAAAGTTAAATGGCTCGAGCCGGAGCTATGATAACGCCATTGATGATCACATTCAATCGGTTTTGAATATTCCTTATCTAAACCGGGATCTTATTCGAAAAGCAAGATTCAAAGTCGTTGCCGATGCCGTCAACGGCGCGGGATATCGAGCAATCCCGGAATTGTTGTCGCGACTCGGTTGTACCGTGGTAGAATTAAATTGCTCGGCAGCTAAACCGTTTCCACGTGCACCAGAGCCACTACCGGAAAATCTGGATGAACTGAGTCAAGCGGTTTTGGCGAATCAAGCCGACTTAGGATTGGCGGTTGATCCTGACGGCGATCGGTTAGCGATTGTCTCCGATTCCGGCGAACCGATATGTGAAGAGTATACTCTGGTTTTAGCCGAGTTGTTAGTCCTCTCTAAATCTGCTAAACTCGACTCGAAAGTTGTGACCAATTTGTCAACGACCATGGCGGTGGATGATGTTGCCCGACGGTATGATGCTGAAGTGATTCGAACGCCTATTGGCGAGATCAACGTGGTCAAGAAAATGCAGGAAGTGGGAGCGGTAATTGGTGGTGAAGGCAATGGCGGAGTGATCCTGCCGGAAGCCCATCTTGGGCGGGATTCGCTGGTTGGAACGGCATTGGTTCTGCAGTTATTAGCAGAAAAGGCGAGACCGATCTCGAAATTGATGCAGGAACTGCCGCATTACGAGATGATAAAGCTCAAAGTTTCTCGGGGGAATCTGCAACTTGCGGATATTGTAGCTGATTTAAAAAAGCTGGCAAAGCCTGAAAAGATTGATACTCAGGATGGAATTAAATTTATCTGGCGTGATCGCTGGGTGCATTTGCGTCCATCGAATACCGAACCGATAATTCGGATTTACGCCGAAGCAGCTGATAAACAATTTGCTCAAGCTGCAGCCACTCCTTTTGTGGATTTTTTTAATAAGTATTTGGATAAGGCTGAGATGTAATGAGAGATCAAAAGTACAAAACCGAAATTTCAGTAGCAGATGCGCGGAAGAATATCGCCGCGATCATTGATCATACTCTCTTACGAGCAGATACTACCCTCAAGGGTTTAGATCAACTCTGCCGGGAAGCCGTCGAATATTCCTTTGCTACCGTATGTGTCAATCCAGTACATGTTAGTTATTGTGTTCAAAAGCTTGAAAAAAGTCGGATTCCGGTGGCAACGGTAATCGGTTTTCCGCTCGGTGCTAATCTGACCCGGACTAAGGCCGAGGAAACCGAGATTGCGCTCGAAGATGGCGCCGCCGAATTTGACATGGTGGTTAACATCGGAATGCTGAAATCCGGCAAGGATGATTTTGTGCAAAACGATATTGTGGCGGTCGTCAAGGCGGCACGTGGTTGTCTGGTAAAGGTCATTATTGAGACGGCATTGTTGACCGAACCGGAAAAAATCAAGGCGTGTAGTCTGGCAAAACTTGCCGGAGCCCATTTTGTTAAGACCTCTACCGGGTTCAGCAAAGCCGGCGCGACCATAGAAGATGTAAAATTGATACGTGCGACCGTGGGAAGTGAGATGGGTGTTAAAGCGTCGGGTGGTATACGAACTTTTACAGAGGCAATC
>CAZAKO010000021.1:0-22811 GCA_964485745.1 uncultured bacterium | reverse complement strand
TCGGGACGGAGACTGTATTCGGCAGTGACGCAGTGGCAGCCAAGCTGGAAGCGCTGGGGAATCGTGGCAATCTCGTACCACTTGCCTAAGTAACGATTAAGATCAACATTTGCAACTACTGTTAGCTCAGGCTGGGTTTTAGAGCAGCAAACGGAGATGATCATCAGGATACAGATTAAAATTTTCATCGTTAATTCTCCTGTTGTTTTGAAGATGATAATTGTTTTTGAATAGGTCTTATTTTTGCCTCGATGACCACATTTGCTAATATATATCCGGGATTAGCGTCATAAAAGACAAATTATGAGAAAAACATATCCAAGATTCAAAAAAATGTTTAAATTTCAGCCGTGTTTTTAGGAATGGTTATAGGTTGATTGAAAATGAGAGAGAGACGCATTGCTCGTGAAGTAGCCCTGCAGGCTATCTACGCTCAGGAATTGTCTGGTGATAATATAAAGACAGTTGAGTCCCACATCATCAACGGTTCCGAAGAACTCCCCGAGGAACTTAAACCTTTTGCATGTCAGTTATTTGAAACTACTACGATCCACCGTAAGGAACTGGATGGGTACATTAAAGCCAAGTCGGAAAACTGGGATTTCGAGCGGATCGCCATTATTGACCGTTTGATTATTCGCATGGCAATTTGCGAATTTTTATTTTTTAATGATATTCCCCCCAAAGTGTCCATTTCTGAAGCAATTGAAATTGCCAAGAAATATTCGACTGACGAGAGCAGTGCGTTTGTTAATGGCATTCTGGATGCCGTCCTCCATTTGATTTCTGAAAAGATACCTGAGAAACTCTAAATTTTCTGTCAGCTTTTATTTTCTTTAATTAATCCCGTTAGTTTGATGGTATTAATTTTCAGATGAGATATGGTAACGATAAATGAATAGATCTTCCAAAAATAGTGGTGAAGGATGAGTATTGGCTCATTTCTGACCGGAATTTTCGGTACTGCTTCCGAAAGGGAAATTAAAAAGATTACGCCCCTGGTTGGGCAAATCAATCAAATTTATGAATCCCTGAAAGATGTCCCGATTGAACAATTGCGTCAGCGAACCATAGAATTTAAAGCCATGGTTGCCGAAGCTCGCACTGCGGCTGAGGCAGACCTTCAAGATAACAATCTGACTCGCGATGAGAAGTACAAAGCTATTATTAAGGCAGAGCAAAAGGTTCTGGATCAGATCCTACCGGAAGCCTTTGCGATGGTCAAGGAAGTATGCCGCCGCCTGGTAGGGCAGGAATGGAGTGTCGTAGGTCAGAAAATCAAATGGGATATGATTCCCTTTGATGTCCAGCTGGTTGGCGCAATTGTGCTCCATCAGGGCAAGATTGCCGAGATGAAAACCGGTGAGGGTAAAACTCTGGTCGCCACCATGCCGCTGTATTTGAATGCTCTCACTGGTCGGGGAGTTCATCTGATTACGGTCAACGACTACCTGGCTCAGCGAGACAGCGAATGGATGGGATGCATTTATACCGAACTCGGGCTGTCGGTTGGTTGTATTCTCAACAGCATGGATAATGTTCAGCGTAAAGAGATCTATAGTCGCGACATTACTTACGGCACCAACAATGAGTTTGGTTTCGATTATCTGCGGGATAACATGGCAATTACCGCCGAAGATCAGGTGCAGCGGGAATTTTACTATTGTATTGTGGATGAGGTCGATAATATCTTAATTGATGAAGCCCGCACGCCATTGATTATCTCCGGTCCGGTTACTTCATCCCGGCACGAAAAATATGATAAATTGAATCCGGCAGTCGCAACTCTGGTCCGTCATCAGCGGGATGTTGTGAGTCGGATTCTGACTCAGTTGCCAGACAATTTGAATGAGATTAAGAATCAGGATGAAGCTGCTCGTAACCTTTATATTGCGGCTCAGGGGATGCCCAAAAATCGCCGACTGCGGAAGTTGCTGGAGGATCCTGACTATCAGCGCCTGCTGCAGGCGGGTGAGCGTGAATACCTGCTGCTGACCGGTGGGAAAACCGGGCAGTCGGTAAGTCAGGATGAGTATTTCAAGGATTTATTTTATTTCATCGAGGAGAAGCAGCACAACATTACCTTGACCCCCCAGGGTGAAGAGAAGTTAGCTGCCTTGTTGGGAATTCAGATTGACGAGCTGGTTATTCCGGATTTAGCAGAGGAATTGATCAAAATAGATGAAGATTCTGCGCTGAGTCAATCTGAGAGAGAGAAGAAGAAAATCGAACTCGATCTGATTCATTCCGAGATCTCGGACCGCTTTCATAATATCTCACAATTGTTGCGCGCTTACACTCTCTTTGAAAAAGACGTGGAATATGTGGTTCAGGATGGGAAAGTTTTAATCGTTGATGAGTTTACCGGGCGGATCTTGCCCGGGCGACGTTATAGTGATGGTTTACATCAGGCAATTGAGGCAAAAGAGAATGTTAAAATCGAAGCCGAAACCCAGACCTTTGCGACGATCACGATTCAGAATTACTTCCGGATGTATGCCAAGCTCGCCGGTATGACGGGTACCGCCTTAACCGAAGCCGCGGAATTTGAAGATATTTATAAGCTGGGTGTGGTTGCTATTCCAACCAATGAGCCATGTATCCGGATTGATCATGATGATCAGGTTTATAAGACTCGCCGGGAAAAGTATAATGCCATTTTAGAAGAGATTGAGAAATCCTATCATCAAGGTCAGCCGGTTTTGGTAGGCACGATTAGCGTCGAGGTCTCGGAAACCATTAGCCGCATGTTGAAAAGGCGCGGAATTCCTCACAATGTCTTGAATGCCAAACATCATAAGCAGGAAGCGGAAATCATTGTCCGAGCAGGTGAGCGATCGGCAGTCACAATCGCAACAAATATGGCTGGTCGGGGCACCGATATTAAGCTTGGCCCCGGGGTTAACGACTTAGGTGGACTGTATATCGTTGGCACCGAGCGGCATGAAGCTCGTCGAATTGATTTACAATTGCGCGGGCGGAGTGGACGCCAGGGTGACCACGGGGAATCACGCTTCTTCTTATCCCTGGAAGACGATCTGATGCGACTCTTCAATTCCGAGAGAATAGCGGCCATTATGGATCGGATGGGAATCGAGGAGGGGCAGGTCATTACTCATCCAATGGTGACCCGCTCGATTGAACGGGCGCAGAAAAAGGTCGAAGCGCGCAATTTCAGTATCCGCAAACATTTATTGGAATATGATGATGTCATGAACCAGCAGCGGGTGATTATTTATGATCGCCGCAACTATGCGCTCAAGGAAGAAGATATCAAACAGGAAATCGAGGATATCTTAAGTGGGTGGTGCGAGAAGTTGGTGGATGAGTGTACCGATTCGCGACGTATGCCGGATGATTGGGATTGGGATAAACTACGGGGCGAACTTAATAGTATTCTTGGTATTGATCTAAAACTTTCTGACTTGAGTGATGTTTCTGAGTTAAATATCAAAAAGGCAATTTTTGACCGCGCAATGGCTTACTATAGCCGGAAAGAGCAATATGTTGGTGCAGACCAGCTGCGTTATCTGGAAAAGTATGTCTCGCTGCGCACAATTGATGAGAATTGGCGTGATCACCTTTACGCAATGGATCAATTGAAGGAGGGCATTAACTGGCGGGCTTATGGTCAGAAGGACCCTCTGCTTGAGTATAAGGGTGAGGCGTTTGATGCCTTTGTCGAAATTCTCGATAATATCGATCGTGAGACATTGAAGCTCTGTTTCAAGGCGCAGCTCTGGGCTCCGCAGATGGAATCCCAGCGGATTCGGCGCCCGCAGCCTTTTCAAATGGTGCATCAGGATGCCTTAGGAATGGGGTTGGCAGCTGCAGCTCCCACCGGAGAACCAGCGGTGGATCAAAATACCTACGGCGATAATCAACCCCGCAAAAGGATGCCAGTTCAAGTTGGTCCTAAGGTCGGTCGGAACGATCCCTGTCCGTGTGGCAGCGGCAAGAAATACAAGAAGTGCCACGGGGCGGGATTATGAAAAGGTTAGATCGTTAAATAAACAACAAAACTGTACAAATCATTCGAAATTGCTAAATTAAGGCGTTTTTTAGCAGTAGTGAGGGATTTGGTAAATCTGCCAAAGCATTGTTATTTGCCAGAGTGGTGAAATTGGCATACACGCTAGGCTTAGGACCTAGTTCTGCCAAATGCAGATTGTGGGTTCGAATCCCACCTCTGGCACGAGGTTTTTGGCAGGTGGGCGCATAGAGTTTGGAACCCGGTCTCGAATAATTGGAACGCCAATTCCTGTAAGAATTTCTTTGAGAGCTCTTAATCGCAGCACGAAAGTGAATTTCAATTGATAAGGAAAAGTTGATGAAGGTTGCCGTAAATGAGGTTAGTCCCGTTGCCAAACAGCTAAAAGTTGAGCTGGATTGGAGTGAGGTAGAGAGTCAATACACCAACACATTTCGGAATTTGCGCAAAAAACTTGCTATGGATGGATTTCGCCCCGGCAAAGTACCACCGGATATAGCCAAGCGGATCTTAGGCCCTCGCCTGAAATATGAATTCACTAACAATGTGATTGAGACTACTGTCCCGGGTGTACTTAAAGAGCAGGGAATTGAAGCAGCGTTGGATATGAGTATTAAAGATACCAGTTATATTGAGCAAGCGTCTTTTAATTATGAGATAGTTGTTGAAATAGATCCTGAAATAAAATTGCCAGATTACAAAAAAGGATTTCAAATTAATAAAAATAGTTATGTGGTTGATCAAGAGGATGTTGAATTATATCTTGAGGATCTGCGGGAACAGCATGCCGAAATTCGGGAAGTAACTGCCGGTGCCGAGCCGGGGCATTTTATGATTGCCGATTTGCAGGAAACCGATAGTGCCGGAACGCCGCTAATTGGGAAAAAGATTCAGGATCGGCTGATCAAGGTCGGAGATGGAATTTTTAGTCAGCCAGGATGCGATTCACTGATGGGGATTCATAGTGCTGAAAGTGCCCGGATTTATCTCACCTCTCCAAAGGGTGAGAAGAGTCATTATCAGGTGAATGTCAAACGGGTTGAGGCGCATGATTTGCCGGAAATTAATGAGGATTTTATTCGCCAGCATTTTGAGGGTGTCGAGAATCTTGAGGCGTTGAAAAAGAGGGTCGCAGAATCACTTCAAGCTGAATGGAACAACCGCGCCGAGAAGGAGTTTCTACAAGCCATCTCCGATCATTTAATCAAACAGACTTCCTTTGAAATCCCACCCTCGCGCTTAACTCGATTCCTGGATAGTATTGTCCAGGATGTAACCTCACGAAACAATGGCAAGGAGCTAGACACTAAGCGGATTCGCGAACAGTATCGCCCGATCGCAGAGCGTGAGATCCGCTGGTACCTGATCCAGGAAAAAATTAGTAAAGTTGAACACATTGAAATTCCCAAAGACGAATTGGAGACAAAAATTAAGCAGATTACTAACCAGTATGCCGAAAATAATCGGGACTCGGTAACTCGATTCTACCAAAAGCGCGAAAATCGGGATCGTTTGGCAAATGACCTATTGGAACAAAAAGTATTTGATCATCTAAGAACTTTTGTAAAGGAGAAAAAAGTATCAATCCATACCAGTGACTTTAGGAAGAGGAATTTAGAATGAGTAAAAAAAATTTAGAGAGTCAGATTTATATTCCGATGGTAGTGGAACAGACCGGCAGAGGTGAACGAGCTTATGATATCTATTCCCGGCTGCTAAAGGAACGGATAATTTTTTTGGGTGATCCGATTGATGATCATGTAGCCAGTCTGGTAATTGCCCAGATGTTATTTTTACAGGCGGAAGATTCTAATAAGGATATTTCCTTATATATTAATTGTCCGGGAGGAACTGTTACAGCGGGTCTGGCAATTCTGGATACGATGCAGTATGTCACTCCGGAGGTCGCCACCATCTGTATCGGGCAAGCATCCAGCATGGCAGCGCTGCTCTTGGCCGCCGGTACTCGCGGGAAACGGTTTGCCCTGCCTAATTCACGCATCATGATTCACCAGCCATTGGGCGGTGTCGAAGGGCAAGCCAGTGATATTGAAATCCATGCCAAAGAGATTGTCAAAATCAAAGAAAGACTCAATCAGATATTATCGAAACTGACCGCTCAGCCCATCGAAAAGATAGCTCGTGACAGCGATCGAAATTTCTTTATGTCGTCGGCAGAAGCAAAAGCTTATGGGATTGTCGATGAGGTTCTTGAAAAACATTTAAAAAAGTAAATGGTATCGTTATAAAAAAAGCTTGACAAAGGAATCCTAAATTCTTTAGATTCCGCAGTGTGTGGGGTTT
This sequence comes from uncultured bacterium, assembly GCA_964485745.1. GTDB lineage: Bacteria > Fidelibacterota > UBA2242 > UBA2242 > UBA2242 > CAZAKO01. Next base: position 16,516 of record CAZAKO010000021.1, on the reverse strand, counting down.
TAGATTAACAATAATTTTATAAGGAGGAGTAATATGGTACGACGTGTCACGATTTGTTTTCTACTTGTCATCCTTCCTGCTACATTTTTGTTAGCAGGGCTTGTTGGCAAGATCTCCGGTACGATAACTGATCAAAAGACCGGTGAGCCCCTTGGGGGCGTAAATGTGGTTCTTGAGGGTACTTATATGGGTGCTGCCACTGATGTCAACGGATATTATTCGGTTGGCAACGTTACCCCAGGAGCCTACAATGCGCGCGCCACCTACATTGGCTACAAGGAGATGCTGGTTCAGGGGGTTCGGGTACATGCGGATTTAACGACTGAGTTGAATTTTCAGTTGGAACCGACGGTACTCGAAGGGGAGTTGGTCACAGTTACGGCCGAACGGAAATTGTTTGAGAAGAGTGCAACTTCCAGTATTTCGATCACTACTGCCCAGGATTTGGAGAGTATCCCAATTCGCGGAACCAATGCCCTGCTTTCGACGATGGCTGGGGTCGTCGTCCAGGATAACCTGATCCATATTCGCGGATCCAGAGATGATGAGGTTGATTACTTAGTTAATGGAGTATCTACTCTTAATCCAATGACCAATCAGAATGCCCTCTCGCCAATTCAAGAGGCAATTGAAGAGATGCAGGTTTTAGCCGGTGGTTATACTGCGGATATGGGCGGTGCCAATGCCGGAATTGTCGTAACCGCGCTAAAAACCGGTGCCTCGCAATTTGGTGGTTCAGTAGACCTCCGCACCGATGGTTTTGGCGATCCCGCTGAAGGGAATAAGTTTTTAAATACTTATTCCTATGGACATAAGCTGGGAGTCGTAACTCTGAATGGTCCCCTGCTGACACCCAAAGCCCGCTTCTTTGTCGCGGGTGAAATTAATAATCGGGAAGACGTAGAAGTGCGTTATAGTAAAGGATACAAATTCGAAGATTTAATTGACAGCAATCCATCAAATTTAGTGCATGATACGGTCTCATTAGTTTATCCCAATGGTTTTACCCCAGATCGGCAGGATAATCAATACAGTTTAAATGGAACCCTGACCTTAGATCTGCCGATTAAATTGAATATTGCGGCATTGTATACTCACCGTAAATTTGATGCTACCTTTGGTGAAAACAATGCTCCGATGCTGAACACTCTAAATGAGCGGACGCAATACTACGAGCGCAATACCATGCTGTTGACGGCTAAGGCAACCACAATCTTTTCACCGACTACTTATTTGGATGTTAAGGGTAGTTACTATTCCTACACCAATGAACTCGGTGACAACTGGTTCGGCAATGACTGGACTCAGTACTACGATAGTGCCGCTGTTTATGAGCATACCGATGGAGAGGTCGTTTACCGGAATGCCTGGCGACCTCAATATAATTATTTACTGAGTGGTTTTCCAGTGGAACGCAATGGTAATCCTTACAACTTCTATGCGCATGAGGCTCAAAAGTACGTAGGTCTAACAGCTGATTTTACTACTCAGTTGGGTAAATATCACCAGGTTAAAACCGGGATGAACTGGCGCTCTTATACTATTCGTCATTTTGATCTGCAACCTTCGGTGATGATTTATACTGCTCCTAATGGTACTTTCAACTATACAACCTACGGCAGTATGGAAGCGGTGCCAGTTGACATCTGGATGCTTAATGGTTTAGTCAATACCTACGGATATGACATTTATGGTGAGGAAATCTCAGATGACAAGAGCTATACGGATGCTAATGGTAACAGTCTGGGTTATGTTGATGGACCACGCAAGCCAACTGACTTTTCGGCCTATATAATGGACAAAATCGAGTACAACGATCTGATTATCAATGCCGGAGTTCGGCTGGATTATTTCGATTCTGATGACTGGACCCTAAGTAATCCGGCTAACCCAGAAGTTGATAAAGATGCCAGTATGCTGACGAAAGAGGCATGGGAGAAGGTTGATCCCTATGTGATAGTCAGCCCCCGTTTAGGTTTATCTTTCCCGGTAACCGATAAAACTGCGTTTTATCTGCAATATGGTAAATTTGCCCAGATGCCAAGCCTCGATAATATGTATTTCAGTACCTTTACTTATGCCCGCCAGATTGTCCGCCAGGGTTATTACTTTCTGGCTCCAATCGGCTACGGTCTTGAACCGGAAAAGACGACCTCGTATGAGGCTGGTTTACGGCAGCAGATTGCCGAGAATGCCGCCTTTGATGTGACTGCGTTCTACAAGAACATTCAGGGCTTGATCCAGATAATTAATCAGAGAATTGAGGCAGGTGCCGAAATTCCCGGTAATTATTCTCGCTATACCAATGGTGATTTTGCCACAACCAAGGGTATGGAATTTCGTTTGACCTTACGCCGGGTAAACCGTCTGGCTTCGCAGATAAATTATACTCTGACTCAGGCGGAAGGTACTCAATCTAATAGTAATTCCGCTTATGGTGCCCTGTACTTTAATGCGCAGATGCCAACCACAATCAATCCTTTAGACTATTCACCGACTCATTCAGGATCAATCAATTTAGATTACCGGTATGGCAAGAATGATGGCGGTCCGCTACTCTCCCAGTTCGGAATTAATGTACTGTTCAGATTTTCCAGTGGTCACCCCTATACGCATGTGAACGTCAATGTCGGCGGGCAAAGCGATCCTTATACAGCCGGTATAGACTACATGCAGGATACCAGAGACCGGATTGCGGCGGAACCAATTGGATCGTCCCAAACTCCATGGATCTATTATACCGATTTAAGACTGGATAAGTCATTTGATATTGGTCGGATTAGAGGTATGGTATATGTCATGGTTAACAATTTGTTCAATCGTAAGAATGTGGTTAATGTCTATGAAAAGACTGGCAGTGCCAGTGATGATGGTTTCCTGAGTGATCCAACCTATTCAGCTACGACTATCGCTGCAAACGGTGGACAGCAGTATATTGACATGTACACAGCCATCAATCTGAACAATGCCCAGGCTTACTGGGATAATATTGCCAGAGAGATTTACGGTGAACCGCGCCAGATTTTCTTCGGCGTTAAGTTTGATTTTTAAAGAAGTGCTTGCGGAAATGGTAGTCTTAAGGAGGAAATAATATGAAATTAAGAGGTTTAATTATTGGATTAGTAATAAGCATTGTACTGTTACTTTCCATTGGTCTGATGGCTAAGCAAACCGGTCAAACAATGCAGCCTTTGTCGAAAGCCGCTCAGAATCAAGTAACACGTACACTGTCCAATATCTCCAATTGGAGTTACTGGATGGATTATAATGGTAAGTCGGGTATTGATCCCAACGGCAATGCAGGTGGGATTTATCCACGTGGGACGACCGGTGCGATCTTTCAGGACGGCTTTATCTGGGGTGGCAAATATCCCAAAGATGATGGTAGTATGGAAATCCGCGTAGGTGGTCAAACCTACAATATCGGTACTACTCCAGGCTGGATTCAAAGCGATGGTACGGCAATCAGCCAGTCTGATTCCCGCGTTCGGATTTACCGGATTCGACCGGATTATAAAACCCTGACGCACGCCATGGTGGTCCAGGAGGCGGCGGAAGCTAATATGACCGATGCGGTCTCCGTAACTGAGGATATGACCCAGGAAATTATCGATCAGTATGAAACCGACTGGGAGGAGTGGCCCACCGATTTAGGAGCGCCTTTTGTGGATGTAGACGGTGACGGAGCTTACGATCCGGATGTTGATCAGGCGGGGATTGCCAATGCCGATCAGGTAGTCTGGTTCGTTTGTAATGACCTGAACCGGACCAATGCCCTCGGTTTGTATGGTTCGGAGCCATTTGGGTTTGAGCTGCAGGTGACCGCCTGGGCTTATAATCAACCAGGTGCCCGCTTGGGTCAAATTATCTTTAAAAAGTTTAAGTTGATCAATAAATCCGGCAAGGATATTGATGAAATGTATGTCGCTCAATGGTGCGATCCGGATTTAGGTGAGGCATCCGATGACCTGTTAGGATGTGATACTCTATTGAGTATTGGTTATGTGTATAACGGTCAGGATACTGACAATAAATATGCCGCCTTTGGCATGGCTCCGGCAGCAGCCGGTTATGATTTCTTTCAGGGACCTTTGGTTAATGGCGTGGCCGGACAGGACCTTAATCGCAATGGAGTGGATGATGCCGCAGATTACGGCGTATTCGATCTGAAAGTCGTCGGTCCTGGAAAAGTGAATCTACCGATGACCGGCTTTTCCTGGTTTGCCGCGGGTTCGCCAATCAGTGATCCACCGTTGGGTGAATATGATGGTACTTTGTGTTGGTGGAATATGTTACGGGGCTATGTCCCAACCACGAACATCACTACCCCAACTCCCTGGACGGTGGGTAATGTACCGGTTTCCGGTGGCGGTGTTGTAACAAAGTTCCCGATGGCTGGTGATCCGGTTACCGAGACTGGAGACTTAGACGCACATAACCAGTTTTTTACACCTGGTGATCGCCGGATGGCTTTATGTTCAGGACCATTTACCTTTGCAGCTGGTGATACTCAGGAGGTCGTCGTTGCAGTGATTGGCGGTTACGGTAATACCCGCTTTAGTTCGATTACCGACCTGAAGATGACCGATGCAGTGGCTCAAACCTTGTTTGATGGAGCCTTTGCCGGTGTCCCGAAAGCGCCAGCGGGACCGAAAGTTACCGTAAGAGCCTTTGAGGATAACGTGGTTTTGGAATGGGGTTCCGATCAGGTTGCTGTCGCAGCTACTGAGGAGCCGGTAATTGCTGGTTACTCTTTTGAGGGCTATAATGTTTATCAATTACCTTCAGCCACGGCTTCTAAGGATCAGGCAACCCTGCTGGCTACCTTCGATCAGGTAAATGGCGTAGAAGTAATCTTAGGCAATCGCTTCCTGTCGCAGTATGGTCAAAATGTCGAAGTGCCTATTCAGAGAGGCGCCGATATTGGCGTCCAGCGTTACTTTAAGATTAGCAAGGATTATATTACCGGAAACCCACTCTACGAAGGGAGTACTTACTTTTTTGGAGTTACTGCGTATAACTATCATCCCAATCCGGAGCTAATTGAGGATAAAGCCTTAGAATCGGCACTTATCGCTCAAGCGGTGATAATTCAGGAACCTCTGCCGGGTGATACTCTTTCCGAGATTCATGAAAATGAGTATGCCTTAACTCATTCAGCTGGTTTGGCCGATGGTGGTGCGGTATACAAAGTCATTGACCCGTATGCGCTGACTGGTCATGATTATAAAATATATTTCGATCAGCAGCATTATTATATGGATGTTGATGGCAAATGGAAGACGACCAACTATCCGGATTCGGTGGGCAAAGCCCTCGGGAAAGTATCGGATGTCTCGCCTTCGACAATTTCGGGTGTAGCCTATACTTCCCCCACAGCGGGTACCAGGGACATGAAGTTCGTGCTTGATCTGCAATCACCGGATTACGATTATGCCGAAGGGGTGAAGCTGACATTCCCACCTGAAATTGTTATTAACAGTGCTACCGGTCCCGAGGGAATTACCGCCTTGATTGATGAGTCGGATAACTCGGTCCTATTTGGTAATGAGGTGGTAGATTCGACTGATCTAACTGGTGCCGGAGCCTTCGCCGGTGGTGAACTGATGACGGTAAATGTTAATACTCCTACTTTGCCGCTGACAGTTGCCTTCGTTGTCTATGATGATGGCTGGGCATATTTGTTTTGTCAAGATCCGGCCAATGCAGCTACCTGCACGGCTTATGGTATCTCCGATGCCGTTGTCGTTAATGCCGCGGGCAACTGCGTAATTAGCGAAGAAGCTTATGCTTTCAAGACAGTCAAGCATTGGAATGTTAAGGACCTGACCACAGATGCAGTAGTGCTGACTGATCAGACGATTGTAGCTGGTAAGGATGTTGACACCGGAGTGGAACAGGGAGCCGCATCTGCCGGTATGGTGGATGGTTTTCAGGTCAGTATTAATGCCAGTTATGATGCTCCTACCGATTGGACCAGTTATACCCACACCGGACCGAACCGAGCAACCCCGGATGTCTTCTCACACACCCGTGCCAATGCCTGGTTGAATTATGATCAGCATGGTAAGCCATTTATCATCACTTCCTATGTGGATCATGGTTGGGGAACGAAGGGACCAACTGCGGCAGCCTGGGATACCTATGATTATGCCGAAGATGGTGGTCAACACGGCACCCAATCTATGAACTTACTCCAGCTGGATGTCGAATTGCGGTTTACCGGTGAATATGACCAAAGTGCGGCGGTTGCCACGGCTGGCGGTGGGGTCTATGTTCCGGTCAAAGATGGAACCGGTTCGTTGGCGACGCTGGTAGCAGCTCGGCTTTATGATATTAAAGATCATCCGGATCCTAACAATCCCGGTGATGGTTCACCTTTCCTGGTACGGATTCCTTTTGAAGTCTGGGATACGGAAAATAATAAGCAAATATCCATTGTATTCTATGACCGTCTAAATGATCCGACCTCAAGTGATACGATGTATGCTTTTAATCCCAGTAACCGGGTATACTGCTGGTTCTTGGAAGATGATTATGCTAACACACTTAGTGATGCAGTAGCTAATTCGAACAGCGATTTGCTGACCTGGAATGTGGTATTCTGGAACTGTGATTGGGTTCAGGGTGATAAAATTCATTTTCTATATGATAATCCGCTGCAATTGGGTGTTGATGAATTCACCTTCACGACAACCGCTCCAACCCTTGGCAATCTTGATCTGGCAAAGGAGCTGGTTAAGAAAATCAATGTCTTCCCTAATCCTTATTATGCGTACAATTCATTGTCTACCGATCAATACGATGTCTATGTGACCTTTACGCATTTGCCGACGAGGGCAACGGTCAGAATTTTCAACCTTGCAGGTACTTTGGTACGAACCTTAGATAAGAATAGTACCTCTCAATTCCTGCAATGGGATCTGAAAAATGAGGCAAATCTGCCGGTTGGCAGTGGAATGTATATTGCCCACATTGATTTGCCTGATTTGAAGAAAGAGAAGGTTCTAAAGTTTATGGTCATTCAGGATCGTCAGATACTTGAGTACTATTAGTATGTATAATATGGAAGAAATTATAGAAAGGGAGAAACACATGAAGAGACATAACATATCCTATCAATTGATATCCCTCCTGCTCATCACTTTTGTGTGCTGCACTTTCCTGTATGCCGGGGATGCCAGCCGTGTCGGTACGGCATCGGGTGTCCAGGTTCAGGTTCCCGTTGGTGCCAGAGCAATCGGGATGGGAGGAGCCGATCTGGCCTATGTGAGTTCACTGGATGCAATCTATTGGAATCCGGCTGGTCTGGGCAGGATGGAAGAAAGAGCGGCAGCAATGTTCACGACCCAAAATATCATTGCTGATATTAATGTGAATTATTTTGCCGTTGGTTTCAATGCCGGACGTTTGGGTGTTCTGGGGGTCAGCCTGAAGAGTTTCAGCTTCGGTGACATTCCGATAACTACCGTCGAAGCTATGGATGGTACCGGCGCTACCTACTCACCAACTTTTGCTACCGGAGGTCTATCTTATTCCAAACTCCTTACGGATCGGATTGGTTTTGGGGTTAATGCCAAGGTAGTATATGAAAGTGTTCCGCGCGCATCGGCTACCGCCTTTGCCGTAGATATCGGCATTCAATATCAACAGCTGCTGACGATTGAAGGGCTATCCCTGGGAATGGTGATTAAGAATATCGGAACCAACATGCACTACACGGGCTCGGCTTTTCTGGAAAAAGCAACCGATCTGGGTGAGTCCTACTCAGCCTATCGTTACCGCCCGACCTCCTCAGATCAACTGCCTTCAACACTGGAAATGGGGTTGAGCTATAAGCTGAATTTGGGTGTTGGTGATTTACTGGTTGCCGGTCAATTTCAGAATAATAACTTCGAGCAGGATCAACTCAAAGTTGGGGCCGAGTTAGGTATCAAGAATCTTTTATACCTGCGCGGCGGTTATCATTTCCTGGTTAAAGATCCGGATAACCCGGATTACGGCGAAACGGTTTACAGTATTGCTCTCGGTGGCGGAATGAAGTATTCTATCGGTGGGAGTAAGTTATTCCTGGATTATGCTTTCCAACCAATGGAATATTTTGGTAATGGCAATGTCTTCTCAATCGGGATTGCCTTCTAACGCTAACTAAAGTCGTTTCGACAAATATCAAAAGGTCGGGGTTCTTCGAGTGGACCCCGGCCTTTCTGCTTTAATTTTTATTAGTCAGGATGTGATTTTTAGTGGGCGATGGTGTTTAGTCTTTTCAGCCCACCTTTTCCTTGCCCTTTACGGGAAACTTTGATAGTTTCAAATGGCTGTTGATAAAGGTTCTAACAAACAATTCTAAAAAAATGCCGCAATGATCGATCTCCTTATCTGGCTAATTCTGGCAATCATCCTGGTAACCCTTTGGTTGAATTATCGGCAGCACAACGTGCCCTGGAAAAATCATTCGGTTGATATTTCCAAATTCTGCTTTCCGCGCGATTTTCTATGGGGTGCGGCGACTGCTGCCTATCAGGTGGAAGGCGGCTGCGATCACAATGATTGGTCTGTCTGGGAAAATTCCTATGACGAACATGCCAGGCCACGGATTAAAAATGGTGCCAAGGCTGGATTAGCTGCCGATCACTGGAATCGCTATCGCCAGGATATCGAATTATTGCAGCAATTAGGTTGTAATGCCTACCGCTTTTCCATCGAATGGAGTAAAGTCTCGCCGCAACCGGGAGTTTGGGATCAACGGGCTTTAGATCATTATCTGGAAAAATGTATTTACCTGAAAGAGAAAAAGATCACTCCTTTCGTGACCTTACATCACTTTACAATTCCATTATGGTTGGATGAAAAGGGTGGTTTTGAGACCCCGGACGCGGTGAATTATTTTACCGATTATACAGCTAAGGTTGCTGAAACGCTGGGAGCTTATGTAGATTTCTGGGCAACTTTCAACGAACCGGTGATCTATGCCGTGATGGGTTGGCAGAAGGGTCTCTTCCCGCCGGGGAAAAAGGACCTGTACCTTACGGCTCAGGTATTATATCACCTCTTAAAAGCCCATTTTCAAGCATTCCAAACTATTCATGAAATTGATTCCCAAGATGCCGATGCCGATGGAATACCCTGTCAAGTCGGAATTGTCAAGAGTCTTTTAATCTTCGATCCGGCGCGTAAGTGGTGGTTGCCTGACTGGCTGGCTGCCGGATTAATAGATCAGCGGATGAATCAGGCGGTATTAGAGGCTTTTCATACCGACAGATTTAGATTTTATCTGGGGAAAATGGGATATTACCGGCGCAATATTCCCGGACTTTCCGAGACTCTCGATTGGTTTGGACTCAATTATTATACTCAAATTCTTTGCCGATTGAATTTTCACTCGGAATCCAATGTGCGTCAATCTGCCAATCCGCATTTGGCTAAAACCGATATGGATTGGGCAATTTATCCGGCGGGAATGTATCGTGCCTTAAATCGAATAAAATCTTATGGTGTGCCAATCTATATCACCGAGAACGGGATCGCTACTCAGGACGATGAACTGCGCCGGAATTTCATCCTGGAGCATGTTGACGCAGTCCATGAGGCACTGCTGGATAAGATCAATATCAAAGGTTATTTCTATTGGTCTCTATTGGATAATTTTGAATGGGCTGAAGGTTTTGATCGGCGCTTCGGACTTTATCATGTTGATTATTCGACGCAGGTTAGGACTTTGAAAAAAGGGGCCGAAGTCTATCAAGAGATTATTCAATCACTTGCATAAAATGATACTTGCAGAATACAAGGAGAAAACGTGAAACCGAAATTTTGGACGCTCGTTGTCTTCATCATTTTGTTAATCCTGTCGGGAATGGCGGCGGAGAAAAGAGCCCTGAGCTTTGATGATCTGATTGCTTGCCGGCGGCTCAAAGAGCCCCACTTTTCACCCGATGGTCAGTGGCTCGCTTTCACCGTCCAGACGATGAACGAAGCCGAGAACAACAGTCGTTCTGATATCTTTCTGATTAAAAAAGATGGTAGCGGACTAAAGCAGTTTACTCATCAAGATAAATCCAGTGCTTCACCACGCTGGGCACCTGATGGGCGGTTGGGCTTTATCTCGGATAATCAAATCTGGTTACAGGGAATTGATGATCCCCAACCGGTTCAATTGACAACCCATTATTCCGGAGTAGACGAATTCGTCTGGTCGCCCGATGGGAAATACATTGCCTTTGCCTCACGCATCTATCCCGATTGCCCAGACCAGGAGAGTACCAAGAAACGGGATGACGAGCTCGAGCACAGTAAGGTCAAGGCTCGGGTTTACACCGAGCTGCTCTATCGCCATTGGGATACCTGGTGGGATCATAAGCGCTCGCATCTTTTCGTGCTGAATGTGGCGACGGGCGAGTTCAAAGATCTGACCCCCGGTGATGATGATGTACCGCCGATCGCATTATCGAGCGGCTTGACATTCTCGCCCGATTCAAAGTACTTGGTCTTTACCAGTAATCATGCCGAAATGGTCGCGGCGAGTACTGATAACGATCTCTGGCAGGTGTCGCTTGAGGGCGGGAAACCGCAACTGATTACCACGAAAAGCAGTGATCGGGATTTCAGCGGCAATGACAGCGATCCCCAGTTTTCGCCCGACGGCAGGTATTTGGCATTTCTTTCGATGAAGCGTGCCGGATTCGAAAATGATAAGCCGGATCTATTCCTCAAGGATTTGAAGAGCGGCAAGTTTATTAACCTGACCACGGACAAAGATCTCCGGATTGATGAATACTGCTGGCTGCCGAATAGTAAAGCCCTTTTATTGAGAATAGATGAAGAAGCCCGTAATCGAATTAAGTGTTTGAATATCGAATCGGGAGAACTAAAAACACTGGTGCACGCTGGTAACAATCGGAGTATGACTATCAGTCCTGATGGGAAGACCTTTGCCTATTTGCACGAACGGACCACTATGCCTTTCGAGTTATATATAGGCAAGATGGAATCTGGCGAATCACAGCAAATTACCAACTTCAATGAGCAGCCGTTGCAGGCTGTGGAAATGAACGATATCGAAGATTTCTGGTTCACTGGTGCGGGCGGAACTAAAGTGCATGGTTTCATTGTCAAACCACCATTTTTTAGTCAGCAGCAAAGTTATCCGGCAGTCTTTTTTATACACGGTGGTCCGCAGGGTGCCTGGCAAGATGATTTCCATTATCGCTGGAACATTCAATTATGGGCCGCCCAGGGCTATGTGATGGTAATGATCAATCCCCGCGGTAGCACCGGTTATGGGCAGGCTTTTACCGATGCTATTTCGAAGGATTGGGGCGGCGTGGTGTTCCAGGATCTGGTTACCGGACAGAAATATGTCCTGGATACTTTTAAATTTATTGATAAAAACCGGATTGCGGCAGCCGGGGCTTCCTATGGCGGATATATGGTGAATTGGATTGAGGGGCATATGGCAGATTTTGCGGTGCCGTTTAAAACCCTGATCAATCATGATGGCACTTTTAATCTTTATAGCATGTATCTTGCTACCGAGGAACTCTGGTTTCCCGAATGGGAATTTAACGGTCCTTACTGGGAAGATGAGGCAAATTATCAAAAGTGGTCGCCCCATAATTATGTCCAAAATTTCAATACCTCGATGCTGATCATTCACGGGGAACATGATTACCGGTTGAGTTATATTGAAGGACTGATGGCTTTTACGGCTTTGCGGCGCAAAGGTATCCCGGCGAAGCTGGTAATTTTTCCCGATGAGACTCATTTTGTTCAGAAACCCCAGAACAGCCGGTTCTGGCATCAAACAATTTTTGAATGGCTGGCAAGTTATCTTAAATAAATATTTACTATCGAGTCGGTTTTCATAGTTCTTAAAATCCAATTTTATGTTGTGGATATCGTAGGCTGATATAAAAATATCCTGCTTTTAAAAAAGGGTGGATTTATCTATTTTATGTCGAATTAATGCCAATTGATTTTTTATTGATAATGGGAATTATTTGGAAATAAACTATCAAAGCTGGGTCTTACCAGTTGATAAGCGCGATAATTGTGCATTTTTAAGTATGATGGCGCAGTTTGATTTCGGTTTTAATCAGGAGGTACAATGAATCCCTATATTTTTCGAGAGTATGATATTCGTGGGGTGGTGGAAGAAGACTTTCCAGAAGAGATTGTAATTCTACTGGGCAAGGGTTTTGGCACCTATGTGTGGAAGAAAGGCGGTCGCAAAATTGCCATCAGTGGTGATGTTCGCTTATCAACCCCCAAGCTGAAAGAAACCTTTACCAAAGGCTTGCTCTCGACCGGAATTGAGGTAATTGACATTGGGATTGTGCCGACTCCCGTAAACTATTACAGTATGGTTATGCTGGAGGTTGATGGGGCGGTTCAGATTACCGGCAGTCATAATCCCGCCAACATGAATGGATTTAAAATGTCGTATGATAGTAAGGCGGTCTATGGCAAAGATATCCAGTACATCAAGACTCTGATCGAAGCTGGCAAATTTGCTACGGGCAAAGGGAAGTACCGTAAACAGGAAATCCTTGAAGATTACAAGCGAATGGTAATTTCTAAGATAAATTTAGCCAGACCGGTTAGAGTAGCAATGGATTGCGGCAATGGGACTGCCGGACTGGCAGCTCCGGAAATCTATAAGAGTATTGGTTGCCAGCTCACCGAATTATATAGTGAGGTAGATGGTTCCTTCCCTAATCATCATCCCGATCCGACAGTTACAAAAAATTTGCATGATTTGATAACAACTGTGCAACAAGGTGATTATGATTTTGGGATTGCATTTGATGGGGACGCCGATCGCATTGGAATTGTTGATGACACCGGTACAATTATCTGGGCCGATTATCTGATAATCCTTTTCCTTGACGAAATATTTGCTAAATATCCCGGCACGGGAATAGTGTTTGATGTGAAATGTTCTCAGGCACTCGAAGAGATCATTACTGCCAAGGGTGGCAAGCCGATCATCTGGAAAACTGGTCATTCATTGATTAAACAAAAAATGAAAGAGGAACATGTGCCCTTTGCCGGTGAAATGAGCGGGCATATTTTTATTGGAGATGATTACTATGGCTATGACGATGCCATGTATGTGGGTGCCCGCCTGGCACAGATGGTCTCTCATTCAACTACTTCGCTGTCAGTTAGAATGGCTCAATTACCGCATTATTATGCGACCCCCGAAATGCGTCTGGAGTGTGAAGATGATGCCGCCAAGTTTGCAATTTCCCGTCGAGCAAATGAATATTTCAAAGCCCATTATGAATGCTTAGATGTTGATGGTGTACGGATTAAGTTTGGTGATGGGTGGGGTTTAGTTCGTTCATCCAATACCCAACCGGTCATCGTTACGCGTTTTGAAGCGCGGACTGAAGCGCGGCTGAACGAGATTAAAAATATAGTGCTTTCCAAATTGCAGGAATTTGGAAAGATTAAAATGGCCTGAGTGCAGCGACCTTAGATTATGAACACGGATCTTAACCAGTTAGTCCAAAGGTATCGGAAAGAGATAGATAAAGGGTTGGCAGATCTACATCTCCCCGGCTATCCATCCAGCTTATATACACCGATAAATTATAGTGCGGTTACGTCGGGCAAACGCCTGCGCCCGATATTGACTTTTTTAACTGGCGAAGGGTTGGGTGTGTCCCATGCCAAAATTCTACCGGTTGCTTTAGCCGTGGAACTGCTGCATACCTTTACCCTGGTCCATGATGACATTATGGATAATGATACGCAGCGCCGCGGTTGTGCCACGGTGCATGTTAAATGGGATACCAATACCGCAATCTTGACTGGCGACGGATTAATGGCAATCGCCTTCCGTTCGCTAATGGAGTGTCAGGCACCCCGGCTGCGGCAGATGGGCTATGAGTTCAGTCAGTCAATGCTGGAAATTTGCGAAGGTCAGGCTTTGGATTTGGAGTATGAAAAGTCTGAGAAAGTGACGACTGAGGATTATTTGCACATGGTGAGTAAAAAGACCGGCCGCCTTTTAGGACTTGCCTGCCAGTTGGGAGCATTATTATCTGATGTTGATGAAAAAGTTGCCGACGACTTAAACTGCTTTGGAATCGAGTTAGGTCAGGCGTTTCAGATTCAGGATGACTTGTTAGAGATTACTTCCGACACAACTATTATGGGCAAAAGTCTGGACAGTGATATTGTTGCTGGTAAAAAAACATATCCCCTAATAGTAGCCCAATCGGCAATGGATCGGCAACAGCGGCGGGATTTTATGGAGTGCTTAAAAACTCGCCTACATGATCGGGCGGCGATTATTGGTCTTTTTCAAGAATATCAGGCCCTGGATCTGGCAAAGCAGAAAATTTCAGAGTTACTCCAAGGTGCCCGGAACCGATTGAAACCTATTCCCGAATCGGCAGCCGATAATTTGAATTTTGCGATTAATTTAATTTCCCGGAGACAGCGATAAGATAGTGACTTCAAAGGAAGTTCAGATAATCAACAAATATGGGTTGCATACCCGACCGGCAACCGTGCTGGTAACAGTTGCCTCGAAATTCAAATCCGATATTTTCCTGATTTATAAGGGTGTACGCGTTAATGCCAAGAGTATTTTGGGAATTTTAGTGTTGGCCGTTGAGCCGGGTTCATTTTTGACTGTGGAAGCTGCGGGTGAGGATGAAACAGAAGCCGTTGAGAGTTTGGTAAACTTGGCGCAGAATAAATTCAATCTGGAATAGATAGTGCGCAAAATTAAAGGCATAAAAATTTCTCCCGGGATTGTCAGCGGTCCAATTTATTATTTTGAACGTAGCTATCTCCCGGTGCCGAAGCACTTTGTCCAGGAAGCGGATTTTGACAGCGAATGGGAACGCTTTCAACAGGCAGTTCAAAAGGCAATCGTGGAACTGACCCAGGTACGGGATCTGGTACTGAAGCATTTGGATGAAAACCATGCCCGGATTATCGAAGCTCAGTTGATTGCGGTCCAGGATCGCGAGATGTTTAAATCCGTTCGGGAACTGATGCAGCGGGAAAAGAAAAACATCACCTGGTCTTATTATGAGGTGATGGAGAGTTATGAAAAATTGCTGCTTAACTCTTATAGCCAATATTTCAAAGAACGAACTGCCGATCTGAGGGATGTTAAAAAAAGGGTTGTCTATCATCTCATAAACCAGACTGACTATAATCCGCCGGGAATTCAGCAACCCTCTATTATTGTCTGTGAGAAGATCTCGCCCGGCGACCTGATTCATATTGACCATGAACTAACTTTGGGAATTATCACCCGCTTTGGTGGAGTGGATTCACATGTCGGCATTTTGGCGCGCGCTTTTCGGGTTCCCTATATCTCAAACATTACCCAGATTGATGAACTGGTATCTTATTCGGAGATTATCCTCGATGCCGATAATGAAGAAATTTTATTGGACATCACCGAGGAGATAAAAAAGAAATATCGCGTTCGGATTAAAGAGTACGCCAACCACCGCAACAAAATTATTACCAGAAAAGTTGCTAATACCACAAAAGATGAAATTCCTTTCCATATTTATATTAATGCCGGTTTTGTAGATGAAGTCAATGCTCTCAATCCGAATTTAATTCAGGGCATTGGATTATTTCGGACCGAATATTTATGTATTGAGAGAAATACCATTCCGTCGGAGGAAGAGCAGGTTAAAGCTTATCGAGCAGTTTTGGATAAAATGAAGCGCCTGCCGGTGGTTTTCAGAGTGTATGATTTTGGTCGGGATAAAATCTTAGCCATGCTGGATCTTGACCTTCTGCGCGAAGACCACCTCTTTGATGAATGGGGCGGAATCGGATTTTTACTGGATAATCCTGAAATTTTACAGACGCAATTACGGGCACTGGTAAAGGCAAGCACTTCTGGCAATATTCAGATTATGCTACCACTGGTGATGTCGGTGATAGATGTAGTTAAGACCAAAGAAATTCTACACCAAATCCAAGCTGAGCTGGAGCAGGAGGGTATTACTTTTCGACGGAATATTCAATTGGGTGCAATGATTGAAACCAGACGAGTACTGGACGAGCTGGAAGAACTGGCTCAGGAGGTTGACTTTTTCAGCATCGGCACCAACGA
Organism: uncultured bacterium; assembly: GCA_964485745.1. Classification (GTDB taxonomy): domain Bacteria; phylum Fidelibacterota; class UBA2242; order UBA2242; family UBA2242; genus CAZAKO01. Next base: position 414 of record CAZAKO010000021.1, on the reverse strand, counting down.
TTTGGCGCTCTATCTAATCGGGACTTCGCGCGACTCGTCGGTACCGAAGAATTATTATCATCCGAAATTATTTCAAGCTCTGGATAAGATTGTTCGAACCGCTGCAGCTGCCAATATTCCGGTCAATGTCTGTGGTGAAATGGCGTCGGATCGCTATGCCTTAGTGGGCTTGGCAGCGCTGGGCATCCATTCCATCAGCGTGAGTGCTAATGCCCTGGAAAATATTTCCAATGTGGTTCGAAAACTTGATCTCCGGCTAACTCAAGAATTATCTGATAAAATTTTAAGAGCCCGCGATGCCGCCACCATTTATGCCTTACTCAAAAAATTCTACTGTGAGCAGGTCGAGTAACCTAAATCAGGTAAAAGCGAATTTTGTCCTTGCGAATCCTGAATTACCCCAATATATTTTAA
>CAZAKO010000020.1:20881-27527 GCA_964485745.1 uncultured bacterium | reverse complement strand
GCTAACCGGAATTTTTAAAACAAACTTGAGAGCACTGTATAATCGCATCACAAAAGTTACGGAGGATTTATACTACACACCCAACAGTCGGGTAACAGTTATAGTAGTGCAAAAAGCAATTCCCAGATATCTTCCTAAAGCAGACTTTATTGTCGCCACCGGCTGGCAAACTGCGAACTGGGTAGCTAATCTTCCCGTAGATTGTGGTCGGAAAATGTATCTTCTGCAGCATTTCGAAACCTATTTTCGGCAGCAGCAAGCAGTCTTGGCAACTTATCACCTGCCACTGACCAAGATCGCAATCGCCCAGTGGATTATTAATAAATTGAAGGCAATTGGCGAAAATGCTCTGGGACCACTGGGGAATGCCATCAATCACACTGAGTTTTTTCTTACTAAAAAGCTTTCAGACCGCCCCATTGATATTATCGGTATCTATCATCATCTAAAGGTCAAAGGACCAAAAGACCTCATCCAAACCTTATGCAACTTAAAACAGCGCCAAAATATCACTGCCGTTCTAATTGCCTCTCGGCAACCGGTCCATTATGTTCCGCACTGGATTAAGGTGGTCATTCGCCCTTCGCTCGAAGCGTTGCGTGAAAGCTACAATTCTGCCAAGATTTTCCTGCATACCAGCCACAGTGAGGGATGGGGACTGCCGGTCATGGAAGCCATGGCTTGCGGCTGCGCAATTGCGGCTTACACCAGTGAGGGAGTTTGCGAATTTACTCAGGATCGGCAAAACGCGCTCCTCTGCCCGGTGGGGGACAAAGATGCCTTAACTCACCTTGCCCAGAAACTTCTGCTGGATGAAGAACTAAGAAATAGCCTCATCAGTGAGGGCTTTAAGACGGTTAAAAATTACTCCTGGGATAAGATTGTTGAAAAATTTCTCACTCTAATTGCTGACAATTAGATAATATCTCCAGGTTATAAAACACGATGAGCATCACCCTAAAATCCGCACAAGGTCCTAAATGAAAGAGTTAAAAAAAATCATTTCTGGGGTAAAATACTTGAATTTAGCCGCAATCAATCTGCTATTATCCCAAAAAACGGGGTCTTTAAAAAAATATATCGGCTCAATCAGACTGGAATACTTTAATCAACGCAGAATTGGATTGCCGGTCCGAAAGTTTGTTGAAATTTTTCCCAAATGCCAACATAAACCGACATCAGTACAAATATTAACCGAAGAAAAATCCGGAGGGCTTACGACTCTGGAATTATGTTACTTATCATCCATCGTTAAATGTTATCCGATTAGATCAATATTTGAAATTGGTACGTTTGACGGCTGTGCGGTTACCCATATGCTGCTCAATAGTCAAGTGCCGGATCAATGTCGTATCTTTACTCTTGATTTACCTGATAAGGTTGATCCGAACTATTCCTACGATCCGGAAAATAAGGAATTTTTAGAACTCAGACGTCCTGGATATTATATAAATCGTTACACTACCGGAGGTATTTCCCAATTATATGGAGATTCGCTGACTTTTGATTTCAGTCCCTACCATGATTCAATGGACTTGGTCTTTGTAGATGGAAATCACAATCCACCGTATATTCAGAAAGATACAGAAAATGCACTGAAAATGTTAAAGTCCGGGGGTCTGCTTATCTGGCACGATTACTTTGGCGTACCCGGGGAAGCGGTTGCGGATTATTTAAATAGACTATCTGCAAATTTACCGCTTGCAAGAATCAAAGACACCTGTCTGGCCGTCTATAAGAAAAATGAAAAGTAATCACAAGCCGCTCATTTCGATTATTATTCCAGCTTACAATGCGGCAAATGCAATCCAAACCTGCATCAATTCAATTCTGGCTCAAAATTACCCTGCAAGCAACCGGGAAATTATTGTCGTAAATGATGGCTCTTCCGATGCTACCGCCAAAATCCTAAAACTTTTAGCACAAAAAAATCATATTCTGATTTACACTCATGAGAAAAACAATGGCTTAGCCGCTGCCCGCAATACCGGAATCCGGCACTCCCGAGGAGACCTGCTGATATTTTTAGATGCCGATATGGAAATCCCGCCCGATTTTATCCAGGAGCACCTTAAGTTCCAGCAATGCGAGAAAACCATTGGCGTCCTTTCGGCTCTCATTCCTGCTCCAGATTGCATCTCCGATAAATATCAGCGCTATCTCTACGAAAGCCGACGCGGGGCACTCAAATATCCACCTGCCGAACCGCTGCCTTACCACGTCTTTTTATTCAATTGTACCTCGGTTAAAAAGAGTGCCATCGCTTCGGTCGGGTTCTTTGATGAAAATATCACCCATTACGGCGGCGAGGATACCGAATATGCCTACCGGCTCTGGCAGGCGTTTCCCCGGGGATTATTTTATGCTCCGGCAATCCGGGTCGTTCATCATCACTGCCGTTCGTTTGGGCGGGCTCTCCAGAACATCGAATCATTTGGCAAATATGTCGTCCCCTATTTGATCAAGAAGAATCCTAAGCTGGTCAATCTCTTCGGCAATATCGGTAAGAAATGCCTCACTGGCGATACACATTATTTTCAAAATACAATTTGTAGCCTGCTTGGCACCAACCCGGTGCGGCATTTTCTGCATTGCTTGTATCGCATAACTCCCTATCCGTTTTCGAATCAGCTTGTTCGAATGTTAATCGCCTCGGCACTTTTCAAAGGCTTATCTCAACGAAACAGAAAATCTGATAACTAGCAGTAGGTAACTCTTTCAAATTTTTGGATAAATACTTAATTTCACCCCGGACTAACAATTAACGTGGAATGCACCAGCAAAAGAAAATAAGACCGGCAGTAGGGTTAACAATATTGTTAATATATTGCGGCATTTTCCAATTACTCGCCGCCGGTCAACTGAGCTATTATTTTGCCAATCTATCAGCTGATTCCACCGATAATGTACTTCTGGTTGATAAGGCAAGCCAAGCCCTGCTCGTCCTCAACAGCAACGGTCCGGGAACGATTCAGGTGCTTGATACCTTCCGAATAACTACCGGCAAGCTAACCGGAGATAAAGAGAAGGAAGGAGACTTTAAGACTCCCGAGGGTATTTATGAAATCCGCTCCCTGATTCAGGGGCAACAACTGAGCACCAAGTATGGTCCGATGGCTTTCACTCTAAACTATCCGAATTTCGTCGACCAATTAAAGGGGCGAAACGGGTCTAACATCTGGATTCATGGTCGGGATGAAGAGATTATTGACCGCCAGACCAAAGGCTGCATTTCTCTCGAAAACGGTAATTTGCTGCAGCTAAGTCAATACATTCAGCTCCAAAAAACTCAAGTAATTATTATTGATAGCCTGAATCACCAAGATTGCCGCGCTGACAGCGAAAAATTTGGCATGGTTGACGCACTGATTCACCATTGGCTAAAAGCCTGGGAAGAGGGTGACTCGGATACTTACGCCAGCCTCTATTCAACCCAATTTACAACCCAATCATGGCGGCGACTTGCCGACTATCTCCAATATAAAAAACTGTTGGATAGCTCTTACATCTGGAAAAAAATCGAGGCGGAAAAAATCTGGCGGTTACAATCGGATTCCGAAGCCCACATCCAATTTCAACAAAATTATCTCTGCCCCGTTTTTTATACTGAGGGCACTAAGCAATTGATCTTTATCTGGGCGGATTCTACCTGGAAAATTGTAACCGAATATTTCACCGCCACGACTCCCCGGTACTCGGTCGAAACTAGCATCAGGGCATTTCTGGAATCCTGGAAAAGGGATTGGGAAACCGGGGATATTGAGCATTTCATCCAGCATTACGACTCCACCTTTTCAGCCCCAGATCATGCCCACTTAGCCGATTATTACCAGTATAAGAAAAAAGTTTTTGATAAGAACCCAAAGATCGAGGTCAAAATCTCCGACATCAAGATTAGCAGTTCCGAGCCGCTTGAATGGCGGGTTACTTTCACTCAGGACTATATTGCCACCAATTATCACGACCACGGCGAAAAAACATTGCTTATCAGCGGTCATCCAAAAGAACCAAAATCATTTAAAATCCAAAAAGAAACATGGAATGCAATCAGGTAGACTAAAAATTACCTTCCGATTACTCTGTTTGTTGTTACTGATAAACCCGATTCCAGTATTGCCATCCGCTCCCAATAAGACTAGACCCTACACCGAATGCCTGACTTATTTTGAGAATACCCCCAATCAATTAAACGTCTATCGGCTCTATGGTCGAACAGATGGGAATACAGTTTTTATTTTGGGTGGTATTCAGGGTGATGAGCCGGGCGGCTTAATGTCCGCCGATCTTTATCCCAACCTGGTTCTGGAGCGCGGCAACCTGATTGTTATTCCCCGGGCTAACTTTCACTCAATCATCAATAACCAACGGGGTATCAACGGCGATATGAACCGCCGTTTCAGCAGCCAAAATTATACCAGTATTGACGATCAGATTGTTGAAATTATCAAATCCCTGATGGCGGAGTCGGATCTCTTCCTCAATCTGCACGACGGCTCCGGCTACTATAGCGATACCTATATCAGCGAAGATCACAATCCATACCGCTTTGGACAGTCCATAATTGCCGATGCCGCAGCCTATGTCACTCCTAAAGACACCATCCAACTCGAAGCCTTGGCTCGCAAGGTTCTGGAAAAAGTTAATCAAAGGATTAATAACCCTGACCATTGCCTGCACTTCATGAATACTAACACTTTTGATCCCCAGACAAAATTTCCGGAAATGAAAAAATCAGCCACCTATTTTGCACTGACTCAATTTGGAATACCTGCCTTCGGGATTGAGACTTCTAAAGACCTCAATGAGCTGGAACTTAAAATCCGCTACCACAACTATGCAATCAATGAATTTTTGGAAATATTTGAGGTTGAGCCAGAACATCCCGCAATTATCTATGAACCGCCACGCTTGATCTACCTGCTGATTTCGGTCAACCATACGCTGCCGATAGTCGCTGAAGATCAGAACATCATCCCAATTTTCAAAGGAGACATTGTAACAATCACCCATATCGAATCCAACTATAATCGCGGTCTGAGCTGCGATATTCTTGGAATTGGCAGTGACCACGATTTTCAGAAAGGTTTCGTTATCTCCCAACCTACTAAAATCATCGTCCGCAAAGATAGCCGAGAGATTGGCGAGGTCATCCTCAACATCGAAGAAATTGATCCCCAATTGTTTACCTATTTAATCGAAGTCAACGGGGTGAAGCGTGCCTTTATGGACGGCGCAACAGTCCTGGTCAAACGCACCGATCAGCTTAAAATCCTGAATGTCCTGCATGAAAAAATGGGAACTAATTCGTACAAAGTTAACCTAAAAGGCTTTGTTCCTCCAGTCGAAATCAACACCGGTGAGGATCGCCAATATCTCGTTGATATCAGTACCCTGCAGTGGAAGAAATACTCGATAGATAATGAAGGGAAAATCTATCCCCTTGTGGTAGTCAAAAACAACCAAGAGATCTCCCGCATTTATTTAGCCATCGAAGAATAGTGGCGCTCTTGTCTTAATTTACTTTTCTTCAGGAGCATGGCTTTTTGGTTGACATTAGACCGGCTCTCAGTTAAATTCAACCGCTTTTTCCGATCCTGAAAATCGCTTTTACAGAGGTGCCTATAAATGTTTAAAAAGACAAACATTCGGTTCATAATTATTGCTATTACATTGATCCTGGCTGCCTACATGGTGTACTGGACGATTGCCTACCACACTTTTTCCCCAGAAAAAGTCGAGGAGCTGCGCACTGCTGGCAGTCTTGAAAAATACGAAAATCGGATCGTCCGCTTAGGACTGGATCTGCAGGGTGGCGTTCACGTAGTTCTAGAACTCAACCTGCCTAAACTGGTTGAGACTCTCGCTTCTAATCCTACCCCTCAATTAAACGCAATCTTAGAGGCGACTGGGAATGAGTATAAGTCTACCGATGAAGATTTTTTTAATATTCTCAGTCGCAAGGTGGCAGCCGAAGATTTTAGATTAGTCCGACATTTTCCCGGACTGGATAAATTTAAGAATGATGAAATCATTGACTATCTCCGGGATGAAGCAAAAGACGCTGTCCAACGCGCACTGCAGATTATCCGCAACCGGGTTGACCAATTCGGCGTTTCCGAACCAACCATTCAGAAAGCCGGTCAATACCGCATTATTGTGGAACTGGCCGGCATCAAAGATCCGGCCCAAGCCCGCAATTTAATTCAGAGTACCGCTTTGATGGAATTTATTCTCCTAAAGGACGCTCAGGTAACCCAATCTTTCATTGCCACAGTTGACAATTATTTAAAAACTGGCCAGCAGCTCGCCACTAAAGACACCCAACCGGTCGCTGAAGACACCTTGGTAACTTTAAAAGAATCCAAGGACAAAGCCGTCAGCGTTAATGAACTATTAGGTATTACCGAAGCTGAAACTGGTCTTGAAAGTACGCCGGCCGATACTACCCTGTTAGTGGATGAACAGCTCTTCTCCGAAAAACCTTTTTCTTCATTACTGCGCAATGTCCACAACTTCATCGGCGTACCGGAGCGCAATGTTTATGCCGTTAAAAAAATTCTCAACAATCCCGGGGTTCAGAAACTAATCCCCTACGATTCAAAATTTCTCTGGTCAGCCAAACCCGAAAGAGTAACTACTCCCGATG
>CAZAKO010000020.1:0-20781 GCA_964485745.1 uncultured bacterium | reverse complement strand
CCCTCAATTCGAGTTAAAATTCCTAATGGGCAGGCTTACATCGAGGGCTTAGATAATATGGATGAGGCTAAAAATATTGCCATCGTCTTACGGGCTGGTGCTTTGCCGGCGCCGGTGGATATTATCGAGGAGCGAACAATCGGACCTTCACTGGGTCGCGACTCGATTACTTCCAGCATCCGGCTGGGAATCATCGCTTTTATCGCAGTCATCCTATTCATGGTAATTTACTACAAAGGTGCAGGCTTATTAGCCGATATGGCTGTACTATTGAACATCGTCTTCGTTATGGCTATTTTGGCTACCTTAGGCGCGACTCTCACCCTGCCCGGAATCGCTGGTCTGATACTTACAATTGGTATGGCGGTTGATGCCAATGTACTTGTTTTCGAACGTATTCGGGACGAACTGACAAAAGGCAAGACCGTTAGGGCGGCAATAGACGCCGGTTACAGCCGGGCATTTCGAACAATTTTAGACTCTAATGTGACAACCATGCTGACTGCGCTAATCCTAATGCAATTCGGCACTGGACCGGTCAAGGGTTTTGCAATCACCCTTTTCTGGGGGATTCTCTCAAGCATGTTCACCGCGGTTTTCGTAACTCGCACTATTTTTAATTACCGCACCGAACACAAAATATTACAATCATTGAGTATCTAAATTCAGGACTATTCACAATGAAAATCTTTAAAGAAACCAACATCCAATTTGTCAAATACATCAAAATGGCTATCGCCGTTTCAACCATCTGTATTCTAATCGGCATAATCTCGATGGTCTTTTTCCGAGGCTTAAATTATGGAATAGATTTTACCGGGGGTACCTTAATTCAGGTCCAATTCGATCGTGATATTACTACTGCTGAGATTCGTAATGCTCTGGCAACGGTGAAATTGGAAAACAGTATGATTCAAAAGTCAGTCGGTATGAATGAATATATCATCCGGGTAGCTCAGGATAATTCGATGGAAAATATCCCTGCTCAAATCAGTACCGGATTGAACACCCTGAAAGAGACCGCCTACGAGATTCGCCGCACCGAGCAGGTTGGCCCTAAAATTGGTAAGGAACTGCGCACGGCGACAGTTTGGGCAATCATCTGGGCTTTAGTGGTAATCGGAATTTACATTTCCATCCGTTTTCAGTTTCGCTTCGCGGTTGGTGCGGTCTTAGCCTTAGTCCACGATGTGCTTTTTACTCTGGGAGTTTTTTCAGTCACCCATCTGGAAATCTCACTCACTACTATTGCAGCTTTTCTGACAATCGTTGGTTATTCGCTAAATGATACTATTGTTGTCTATGACCGAGTCCGGGAAAATATGAAAATTATGCGTTCCGAGAATATGACCAGTATTATGAACCACAGTATTAATGAGACCATAAGCCGGACAATCATTACTTCCTTTACAACTTTCATTGTCGTATTTATTCTCGCTTTTACCACTGGAGAAATTCAGATTTTCGCGATTGCAATGATGATCGGGGTAATTGTTGGGACCTACTCCTCCATCTATATTGCCGGGCCAATTGTCATCAGTTTGCAAAGTACCAGACATGCCGAAAAAAAATAAGCCCGTTACTAAATAGATAGTATTAAACAAATGCTCCCCTTGGGGAGCATTTTAAGTTTTGGAGGGATTAGATGCCAGTTACAGCAATCTTAGGCGCTCAATGGGGAGACGAAGGCAAAGGAAAAATCGTTGACAGCCTCTGCGAACATGCCGATGTAGTAGCTCGTTTTCAAGGGGGTGCTAATGCTGGGCATACTTTGTATATCAACGGCAAGGAGACCATCCTGCATCAACTACCCAGCGGGATAATGCATCCAAAAGTCGAGTGCGTCCTGGGCAATGGAATGGTTATTGATCCGCCGGAATTGTGGCAGGAAATGAACAATCTGCAAAATCAGGGTTTCCCGATAGATGAGCGGGTGCATATCTCGCTGCAGGCTCAAATTGTCACCCCAATTCACAAGCATCTGGATGCTAAAACAGAACTGGTGCTGGGATCAGCCGCCATCGGTACAACCAAACGCGGGATTGGTCCCTGCTATGCCGACAAGGCAAACCGTAGTGGGATCCAGGTTCGGGAACTCAGGGAAATTAACGCTGTCCAGCAGAAAGTGAACGAAAAAATGGAGCAACTCCGGCGCAATAATTTAGCAACTGCGGATGAAATTCAATCTCTATTACACTCCATGGATCAATTTTACATGGCTTCGACCGCAATTCTTCCTTATGTCACCGATACCTCGACCCTATTGAACAGCTACATTCATGCAGGAAAAAATATCCTTGTCGAAGGAGCCCAGGGTACTTTGTTAGATATTGATTTTGGCTCATATCCTTATGTCACATCTTCTAATACGATCGCCGGAAGTATCTGCACCGGATTGGGCATAGGGCCCAAAACAATAGACAATATCATCGGCGTCTATAAAAGCTATACAACCCGCGTTGGTGCTGGACCATTTCCCACCGAACAGCTTAACGCCATCGGGGATTATCTTCAGCGAACTGGTAAGGAGTTTGGTGCCACGACCCACCGGAAGCGACGCTGTGGCTGGTTTGACGCCGCACTGGGGAAATATTCCACTCGCATAAATGGCTTTACTACGGCAGTCATCACCAAACTCGATATCTTGGATCAACTTGACCAAATTCAAATTTGCACCCATTACGAGAATGGCAGCTTTCCAGAAATCGATCTACAGTCTGCAGTACCTCATTACATCAGCCTTCCCGGTTGGCAGCAGACTACTGCTCAGACTCACCGTTTATCCGACCTGCCCAAGGCAGCCCAACAATACCTGAGAAAAATCGAAGAATTGCTGGAGATCCCGATCACATATGTATCAATCGGTAAAGACCGACGGCAACTCATTTGCTTAGAATCCTGAAAGATAATAAAGAAGCTGGCCGCCAGGCTATCTACAGATGGATATATCTGAAATTCATTGATTTAGGGCAGTTTATTTCGTAAATTCCGAGCCGGTTCTATGATATTAATTTTTTAATGGATGCTGCTACATTGCTAAATCTGTCGTTAAAAAACGACCGCCGTCAATATTTCAATCCGATCCATTCTTCTGACCAATTAAAGCAACTCCCTAATTCCATTCAACCACATAATTTGAACAGGTCCCTTGCACTCTGAATATACCGACCCCCACAAACTATCAGAAGATGTCGAGGTCGAACAAAGTGTTCGCCCGTCGGCTTTTGCAGAATTTGTCGGTCAGACCAAAGTCGTGGAGAACCTAAAACTCTACATTTCAGCTGCCAAGGAACGCGGCGAAGCCCTTGACCATGTTCTGCTTTTTGGTCCTCCCGGACTGGGCAAGACTACTTTAGCTCATATTGTCTCACGCGAGCTCAATGTCAATATCCGTACCACCTCCGGACCAGTGATCGAACGGGCTGGTGATCTGGCCGGGATGCTCACTAACCTGTCTCGTGGTGATGTATTCTTCATTGATGAAATTCACCGTTTGAACAATGTTGTGGAAGAATACCTTTATTCTGCCATGGAAGACTATACGATTGCCATTGTGATTGACAAAGGTCCCAATGCACGTAACATTCAGCTGAATTTAGAACCGTTTACCCTGATTGGCGCCACGACCCGCCTGGGACATCTCACCTCGCCGATGCGGGATCGTTTCGGAGTCGTTTTGCGATTGGATTACTATACCAGCGACGATCTATTCAACATCATCAATCGTTCAGCCCGGATCCTTAATATTAATATTGAACCGGCAGGAGCAACCGAAATTGCCCGACGTGCTAGGGGTACACCCCGGATCGCCAATCGCATCCTCCGGCGCGCTCGTGATTATGCTCAGATCAAAGGTAAGGGCAAAATTAATAAATCCATTGCTGAACAATCGCTCCAACTGCTGGATATTGATGAGCGTGGTCTCGACAATATGGACCGAGTTATTCTGACCACAATCGTCGAGAAATTCGCCGGTGGACCAGTAGGTCTGAATAGCTTAGCGGTAGCTGTTGGTGAGGATCCCGAGACAATTGAAGACGTCTATGAACCATTCCTGATTCAAAATGGTCTATTGCAACGCACTGCCCGAGGACGACTGGCAACCCGCGCAACTTTCAAATATTTCGGACTGAAGTTGACATCCGAACAACAATCATTGTTTGAATAAAGGAGGAACTTTCATGAGACTATCCGATTTCGATTACGATTTACCCGAAGAACTGATCGCCAAATATCCAATAGGAAAGCGTGACCATTCGCGATTATTGGTGATCAACCGCAACAATAAAAGTATCGAGCATAAACATTTCTATGATCTAACCAACTATCTTAACAGCGGTGATCTGCTGATTATTAATGAGACTATGGTATATCCCGCCCGACTCTGGGCAGTCAAGGATCGCACCGAGGCTCAGGTTGAGGTTTTCCTCTTACGGGAGTTGGAAAACAATCTCTGGGAGGTAATGGTTAAACCCGCTCGTAAAGTACGCATCGGCAATAAGCTGACCATTGCCGAAGGAGTCCAATGCGATGTAATTGACAACACTGTTTCGGGCGGTCGGGTTGTGCGGTTCAATAATATTGCCCAAAACGAATTATACGCCTTAATTGATAAGATTGGTCAGTCGCCCCTGCCGCCTTATATTGACCGTGATCCTGTTCCCGAGGATAAAATCAGGTATCAGACCGTCTATGCACGGCGTCGTGGTGCCGTTGCGGCGCCAACTGCCGGGCTTCACTTCACTGAAGAACTATTAGCCAAAATCAAGGACAAAGGAGTCAAAATTTATCCCATCATCCTCCATATCGGTTTGGGAACTTTCCGACCGGTGACCGTGGAGGATCTTTCCCGCCATCGAATGGATTCGGAATATTTTGAAGTCTCGGCCGAAACCGCAATTGCGATCAATGAAACCAAAGCACGGGGCAAACGGGTGATCGCGGTCGGTACCTCAGTTGTCCGAACCCTGGAAACGGTTACCGTTTCCGGCTTTCAAGTCAGCCCGCGCAAAGGTTGGACTGACAAATTCATCCATCCCCCCTATGATTTTAAAATGGTCAATGCCCTGATAACTAATTTTCACCAGCCTAAATCAACTCTTATCATGCAGGTTGCAGCTTTCACCGGGCTGGAGCTAGTCCTCAGAGCCTATCATGAGGCAATCAAGAAAAAATACCGGTTCTTCAGTTACGGCGATGCAATGCTAATATTGTGATCAAACTTAAAATGCTGAAAAATGTCAGTGCAGTAATTGTTGCAGCCGGTAGCGGTACCCGCTTAAATTCAGCCGTTCCGAAGCAGTTTCTAAAACTTGATGAGCGTACTGTTCTATATCACTCCATCCAAAAATTTTTAGCCGTCTCAACCATCTCGGAAATAATCATTGCAGTCGCCCAACAATACCGGGAATCCCGGTATTTATCTGATTCAATCCCCCAAGAAACCAACCCCAGGATCAAGATCACCTTAGGCGGTGCACGGCGTCAGGATACGGTTATCAATGCCCTCCAGGCACTGCAACCGGAAACGGAAATCGTCTGTATTCATGACAGTGTCCGACCATTCATTGAGCCTGAACTGATTCGCCAGACAATTGAATGTTGCCAGGAGTATGATGGAGCAATTGTCGCGGTTCCCGCAGTAGACACTTTAAAAGAGGTTCAGAATTTACAAATTGTCAGGACTCTGGATCGCCAAAGTGTCTGGCATGCCCAGACTCCCCAAACCTTCCAAAAGAATGCTATCTTAAAGGCTTATTCCCAGGCTTTGGCAGGAGGTTGGGACAATACCGTGACCGATGATGCCAGCCTGATAGAAAAATATGGCGGGCGCATTTGCATCATAGCGGGAAGTTATCTTAATCTGAAAATAACGACTTCAGCAGATTTGGAAATTGCCCGCATGCTGCTCAAGAAAGGACTTCAGTAATGACCTGCAATGTACATATTGGGCATGGAATTGATGTCCACCCGTTGGTGAAAGGTCGGCCCTTAATCCTGGGGGGAGTCAAGATACCCTTTGAGAAGGGATTAGCCGGGCACTCAGATGCCGATGTGGTCAGTCATGCAATTATGGATGCCTTATTGGGTGCCGCTGGTCTTGGCGATATCGGCATTCATTTTCCTAATACCGACCCAACCTATCGGGATATTTCCAGCATTATATTACTCGAACGGGTTGTTGCTCTCATTACCAAACATAAATTCCATATAGGAAATATAGATGTGACCGTTATCGCGGAGGAACCCCAAATTAATCCTTACAAAGCCGCCATGCGGCAAACCCTTGCCACTGCCCTGAAAATTCCAGAAAATAACATCTCTATCAAAGCCACCACCTCCGAGAAAATGGGGTTCATCGGTCGGAAGGAAGGCATCCTGGCTTTTGCTACTGCACTGATAGGTTTCTAATGGAAGCTTACTTTCAGAATATTGCCGTAAACAACAATTTGCTCGTCTACTCCATCCTTTTTCTTTTTATTTTCCTGGAAAACACCCTGCCTATTGTTCCCGGAGACGGTATTCTAATTCTCGCCGCCTATCTTTCAGGTCGGGGAATCCTGACACCGTTAATAACTCTTTGGATTACCATACTTGGCAGTGCTATCGGATTCTTGTGCGCTTTCGCTTTTAGCCGCTACTGGGGCAGAGAATATTTCGAACATAAAAATTATCGCTTTATGCCAGCCCAGCGGATGGCTAAAATTGATCGTTATTTCCAACAGTTCGGTGCTTGGCTGCTGACCTTAAGCCGGCTCCTTCCTGGCAGTCGACTGCTGGTAGCATTAACAGCCGGATTCTCAAAAATCTCCTATCTAAAAGCCTTAATTTTCACAACCGTTGGGATTGTGCTATGGAATGGAGCAATTTTTACTTTGGGTAATATTTTGGGGCAGCATTGGGCTTCCATCAAATTATTTCTGACATCTTATAACAAGCTTGCCACGCTCATTATGAGCATAATTGCCGGCATTGTTATTCTGAAGCTTGCCCTCGGTCGAATCCAATCGGAGCAAACGAACAATGGTTAGAACCCGCTTTGCTCCCAGCCCCACTGGTTATTTGCATGTTGGTGGTCTACGCACCGCTTTATACAATTTTCTCTACGCCAAGAGCCATAAGGGAGCATTTGTACTGCGGATTGAAGATACCGATCAACAGCGCCAGGTAGCCGGCGCAATCGAAAATCTGCTCAATACGCTGCAATGGGCTGGCATCCAACCTGACGAGGGCCCGGAATACGGTGGAAATTACGGACCTTATATTCAATCCCAGCGTCTATCTACTTATCAGGATTATATCAATCAACTGCTTGCTAATGGTCATGCCTATCGCTGCTTTTGTTCTTCCGAACGTTTAGTCAGCTTACGTACCCAACAACGTTCAGCAAAGACGCAATCGGGTTATGATCAACACTGTCGCAACCTGAGTGCCGCAGAAATCAAGCACCAACTCGCTGCCGGCACGCCTTATGTCATCCGGATGAAAATTCCTCTGGCCGGCACGATCGAATTCGAAGATCTCATCCGCGGTCGAGTATCCTTCGCCTGTGAACTACTAGAGGACCAGATCGTGCAAAAGTCAGATGGTTTCCCCACTTACCATCTAGCTAACGTAGTAGACGACCACCTGATGCAAATCACCCATGTTATCCGGGGCGAAGAATGGTTATCCAGTACTCCTAAGCATAAATTGCTGTATGACTATTTCGGCTGGACTGCTCCCCAATTTGCCCATGTTCCACTACTGCTTAATCCGGACCGCAGCAAGTTATCCAAACGCCAAGGGGACGTGGCAGTCGAAGAGTATCGCCGCAAGGGATATTTGCCCGAGGCCCTGCTGAATTTCTTAGCGCTCTTAGGGTGGAATCCTGGTACCGATCAGGAAGTCTTCACTTTGGCCGAACTGATCCGCGCCTTTACATTAGAACGAATCAATAAAGCCGGAGCTATTTTTAATCTGGAAAAACTCCAGTGGCTCAACGGAAGATATATCCGGGATTTAGATCCGGCAACATTACTTAGCAAAGCACGGGCATTCCTCCCGGCAACTTACCGTCAATGGTCAAATGCAGAACTATTGAAAATTCTCCAAATCACCCAGCCTTACTTAACCACCCTCGCAGATATAGCAGTTAAAGGTCGGCCTTTTTTCTTTGAGCCAATTATTGCTGACACTGCCGAGAAACTCGAACTAATCCGAACCTCCGAGTTTGCCAAAGTTTTGTCCATTCTGAAAAAGGGAATTGAGGATAACCCGCAGCTGGAAAAATCAACATTTACGATGCTTGTCAAGAAAATCCAGCCGGAGACCGGGGTTAAGGGGCAGATCCTGTGGTCGAGCATTCGGCTGGCCTTGACTGGCGAAATTCACGGACCTGATATTGGTCAGGTTGCCGAAATTCTTGGTAGAGAGCGTTGTCTGCAACGCTTGGAAAAGGCTTTAGCCGAAAGTGCCTGAGATCCTGCGTTCCAATGCTAAGGTCAATCTCTGCCTCCGCATCACCGGTCGTAGGGCCGATGGTTACCACACCCTTAGCTCGATCTTTCAGGAGATTGATCTGCACGATCGCCTTACTTTTACTCCGGCAGCTGACTATTCCCTCAGCTGCGATAATCCTCAGATAGTCTGTGGCCGTACCAATCTGTGCACGCGTGCTTACAAAGCCATGCAACAAATCGCAAACAGTCCAAGTAATTGGCATATACACCTTGAGAAACGGATACCAATCGGCGCCGGATTGGGCGGCGGGAGCTCCAACGCCGCCACCGTTATCAAATTTCTCAATCAGGTCTGGCAGCTCAACCGCTCCGAGAGTGAGCTGCTCCAAATTACAACCCGCTTAGGTGCCGATGTTGCCTTTTTTATTCGGGGGAAAACCCAGCTGGCCGAGGGTATCGGCGAACAACTTGTCCCCATAACATTACCGGAAGATTTTATTTTTCTGCTGATTTGTCCGCCAATTCAGGTCTCCACTCGCTGGGCTTATCAGCAATTCAACTTGACAAAGAAAAAAGAAGGTTATAAATTTCGCCGCCTGTTTGAATCAGGCCGGATTCGTTGGGAGCTGTTTGAAAATCAATTTGAGACTGTCGTTTTTCCAGCATATCCAGAAATCGGCATCATTAAGAACCAACTCTTGCAAAAGGGTGCGCTCTATGCCGGTTTGTCGGGAAGTGGTTCGACTATGTTTGGAATTTTTAAAGACCGTCACTGCGCCGCCAGTGCACGTCAGCTCTTTACTAATTACCCGACATTTATTGCCCTTCCCGTGATCAATTAGAAAAACGCCGGATACTCTTCGGGGATCGTCCAACGGCAGGACTGCGGCCTTTGGAGCCGTCAATCCTGGTTCGAATCCAGGTCCCCGAGCAAGAATAATCTAAATGAGAAGGGATTATGAAGATTACAGCAAAAATTTTTTCAGGGAGATCGAATCCCAACCTGGCCCACGAAATCGTTGAAATTCTGGGGGTCTCAGAAGGAAAAATATCCATCGGTAATTTCAGTGATGGCGAAATCTGGGTCCGCTTTGAAGAAAATATCCGCGGCGCCGATGTCTTCATCATTCAATCCACCAACTCACCAGCCGAAAATATACTCGAATTATTGTTAATCCTCGATGCTGCCCGGCGTGCCTCCGCCAAACGGATAACTGCCGTTTTACCTTACTACGGCTATGCTCGACAAGATCGTAAAGACCAGCCGCGGGTACCGATATCTTCCCGCTTAATCATGGATGAAATCGTCAGCGCCGGAGCCAACCGCATTGTCGCAATGGACCTCCATTCCACTCAGATTCAGGGTTTTGTCAATATCCCCTTTGACCATCTTTACGCCAAAACGGTCTTCATCGAACCCCTGAAGAAACTGACTCAAGGCAAGGATTTCACGATTGTTTCACCGGATGTCGGGGGCATCAAATTTGCCCGCTCATACGCGAAAATTCTTGGGTTCCCATTGATCATTATTGACAAACGGCGCCCCCGACCAAATAAAGCTGAAGTCATGAATCTAATCGGCTCAAGCGAAGTCAAAAACGCTTTACTAATTGACGACATGATTGATACTGGTGGAACTGTAACCCAAGCTGCCCAGCTGCTTAAAGAATGCGGCGCAGAAACGATTACGGTCGTTGCCACGCATGGTCTTTTCTCGGGTAGTTGTATCAAGCACATCAGCGCATCTCCGATTGACAAAGTCATTGTCACCAATAGTGTTAACATACCCCCGACCAAACGATTCTCAAAATTAGAAATTATATCTGCTTCACCGATGCTGGCAGAAGCCATCAAACGCATTCATCAAGAGCAATCTATTAGCTCACTATTCGATTTTTAAATAAAGGGAGATTTTTGAATGAGTGAATACCAATTGAAATCAGAATTACGTAATGACTATCGCAAAACTAGCACCAAGCAATTGCGCCGCACCGGTAAGATTCCGGCTATTTTCTATTTTCATCAGGAGGAACCGATTGGGTTGAGCATGGACTTAAAGGAGCTAAAAGCTGGAATTCAGGCTCATGCCCATATCTTCGAACTCCAGATCAATACAAAAAAACAAAAATGTATCCTCAAAGAGATCCAGCGTGACCCCGTCACTGATGAAATCATCCATGCCGACTTTATGGGCATTACCCTCAAAGAGGAAATTACGGTAATGGTTCCGCTGCGGCTTACCGGCTCAGCCATCGGAGTACGGGAATTTGGCGGTATTCTGGAACAGCATCTCTGGGAATTGGAAGTAAAGTGCAAGGCTACCGAAATCCCTGACGAAATTACGCTCGATATTAGTCATCTGAATATTGGGGATTCGATTAGCGTCGCCACGATCAAAATGGAGAATATTGAATTATTGACTCCTCCAAATACCTCCATCGCCTCGGTAGTCAAGGCTACCGGCGCTAAGGCGGCTGAGGAAGAAGTCCCCGCCGAGGAGATTGAGGAAGAAGAGGGCGAGGAGCAAGAAAAAGAGGAAAAGGAATAGTAAAAGTCTTTCATTATGACTCGATTTCTGCGTAGCTGCAATAGTTCGCAACCAATGCAAGTTACCAAGATTATTATGGGACTGGGTAATCCTGGAAGGCAATACCAGCAGACCAGGCACAACTTTGGATTTATGGTAATTGACCATCTGCTTGAAACTTACCAATTAAATCAACGATCATCCGCTAAAAATTATCTCCGCGCTGAGGCTATCCTGAACTCCCACAATCGTAATTTGGCGATCTGCTTATGTAAGCCACTAACCTACATGAATCACAGCGGAGTCGCCGCACGGCTAATTTTAAAGCGCTACGGGTTGTTACCTCAAGACCTGCTGGTCATCTACGACGACATTGATCTCCCTTTGGGAAAAATCCGGATCAGAAAACAGGGTTCGGCTGGTGGTCACAAAGGACTGCAGTCCATTAATGAGCAGACCGAGAGTCAAGCATTTCCCCGCATTCGACTCGGAATCGGACCACAGACTGTAGGAGTTGCAGCTGAGGACTTTGTCCTGGCAGATTTTAATCCCGCTGACCAACCAACCGTCCGATCGGTTATAGACGCAGTCGAGTCTATTCTAAAAGAAATTTTCTTTTGTGACATTGAACAGGTCATGAATAAATACAACCACAACCCTATTGGGATTACCGCAGCAATGGTCTGACAAGTACAATGTTGTTAATTAATTATCGAGACAGGATTTAACATAAGGAGCTTAATCAGTGAGGTATTACGAAAATCTATTTATTGTTCACCCCAACCATGAACAAGAGAAACTCAATAGTATCATTGAATCATTGAAAAAAGAGATTAATGAGCAGCAGGGCAATATTCTGGCAGTCGAGGATTGGGGTAAGCGTCGGTTGGCTTACTCTATCGAAAAACAGAAATACGGCACCTATGTCCTGATTCAGTATGAATCTGAAAACTCCAGAATTAATCGCGAGATCGAATCCTGGATGAAACTCAACCAGGATATTTTAGCCAACATCACTATCGCCCTTGACAAGAAACCGGAACCCCGGGCAAAGGCCCCAACCGATAACGATAACTATGAGGAATAACCAGATCGTTTAGCGATTAACGATAGAAAGGAAATTATATGGCGATCATTAGCAAGAAGAAAATCTGCAAATTCTGTGAAAATCCGAGTGAAAAGATTGACTACAAAAATTACAAAATGCTCCGGCGCTTTGTCACCGAACAAGGTAAAATTATCCCGAGCCGAATTACCGGAACCTGCGCCAAACACCAGCGCGAACTGACCAAAGCCATCAAACGGGCGCGCAATATTGCCTTGCTACCATACGCCTTTGATGTTACCCAAAGTTAAGCTTATTTGAGATAGAGGAGATTACCGTGCGTGTTATTTTACTTCAGGACTATGAAGGATTAGGAAAAAGCGGTGCGGAATTAGAAGTCAAAGACGGCTTCGCCCGCAATTTTTTAATCCCTAAAGGATTGGCTCTCAAAGCCGATAAGAACAATATCAAACGAATACTGGAAATTAACCGACTTAAAGAATTGAAAAAAGATAAGGAGCTGAAAACGGCTCAGAAGCTGGCTGATAAGATCGCAACCCTCTCTCTGACAGTCCCGGTCCAGGTGGGTGAAGAAGATCGAGTATTTGGCTCGGTCACCTCACAGGAAATCGCCCTCCAGTTAAAAGAGAAAGGGTATGAAATTGATAAACACCAGATTTTACTGGATGAGCCAATCAAAGCTCTGGGTATTTTTGACATCCCCGTCAAACTTCACCCTGAGGTTACGGCGACCATCAAACTCTGGGTGATCAAAGCCTAATATCAATTTTTCCTTTCCTATTTTAATACTTACAACACTAAGTTAATTCGCCCATATTTCGCAAAATTCCTTTTACCAGTCGTCGCTATGGAACTTGTGAATGGGGCTGTTTCGGAGTATATTCGTAACGATATGGCTGACACATTCGTTAACATTGTGTTTCCATCAATACCGAGGAGGGAATTTACTTATCGGCTACCTCCGGATTATGCTTTACCCGCCTTTCCTGGTCAACGGGCAGTAGCCCCGTTGCGGAGTGACCGGGCAATTGGTTTTATCATCAATGTTACTAACACCCCACCAAAAACGATTGCGCCGAAAGACCTTTATGAAATTCTTGATCCCGAACCACTAATACCGGATGAACTGTTTCGATTTCTATTAAGATTAGCACACTACTACTTGGCTCCAGTTGGCAAGGCTTTAGCTGCTGCGATTCCACGGGAATATCAGCTCCATAAAAAACGGCGCCTGGTTGTCACAGATATCCAACCTGACAATCTTCCCGAACCGTATGCTGATATTTATCATCGAATCGCCGCAAAGAGTTCAATCTTGCTCTCGAGCCTAACTGCTAAATATCAGCACTCGTTACTAATCAAAGGAATTACAGAACTCAAGAAGCTGAAGCTCATCACCGAAACTCCGATTTTTAAAGCCCCTGAAAAACGCCGTAATTTGGAAAAAACGATCAATCTGGCACCAGGTATCGAAATTCGCTCGCTCGAAATTCAGACACTACTCAAAAAAGCCCCGCGTCAATTAGAAATAATCAACCACCTGCTGAAAAACCGGTCAATTTCCAACGCTGAACTAACTCGCTTTTCAGCTGCCGCGATCAAGGTTCTGCACACCAAGGGTTACATCTCAATTACGGAAACCGACCGAACCGTTGAGCAGTTCTGGAAAAGTTTTCATCTCAAAGAAAAACAGATCCAGCTGACCGATGAACAGAACCAAGCCTTTGATATAATCCTAAAAGGAATCCATTGCCGAAAGTATGCAACCTATTTAATCCAGGGTGTGACCGGCAGCGGGAAAACCGAGGTGTATTTAAAATTGATCCACGCGGTCATTGCCGAGGGTGGGCGGGTCCTGGTACTGGTTCCCGAAATTACCCTGACTACCCATCTCGCCAGCCGCTTTCGAGGCGAATTCCACGATAAAATTGCCATCTGGCACAGCGGCTTGAGTCACCTCCAGCGCAATGTGCTGTGGAAAGATATTCGTGCCGGTAACTACCCGGTCGTCATCGGGGCACGGAGTGCAGTCTTACTTCCCCTGCCGGACCTGCGCCTGATCATTATTGACGAAGAGCAGGATAATTCATTCAAACAACAAGAAACTGAGCCGCGGTATAATGCCCGAGATGCTGCCTTGCTACGCGCAATAGATTGTCAGGCGACGGTCGTGTTAGGCTCGGCAACTCCAAGCCTTGAAAGCCTTTATAACGTTGCTACCGGCAAATATACTAAGGTCGAACTGACCAGTCGTTATTCCGAGGCACCAACGGCTACAATTCAGGTTGTAGATATGAAAGCCGAGTGGCAAAAAACTGGTGAATATAATGTCCCTGTGTCGGCCTTATTGTTAAACAAGATTCAAGAAAAGTTAGAACTGGGAGAACAGGTTATCCTGCTCCAGAATCGGCGGGGCTACTCCCCCATTATCCTCTGTCCGGATTGCGGTTGGACACCTCGCTGCTGCAATTGCGATATTACCTTAACCTACCATAAAAGCACTTCGCAAATGTTATGTCACTATTGCAATTTATCCGAATTACCGCCGCAGAGCTGCCCTAAGTGCCAGTCCACGCGCTTTCTATATCCTGGTTATGGTACCCAGCGAGTCGAGTCTTTCCTGCGGGAAAAATTCCCAAACAGGGCAATTGTCCGCATGGATTTGGACAATACTCGACGGCAGGGATTTGCCCAAAATGTTATGGAAAAATTCGAAAAAGGTGTGATCCAAATAATGCTCGGTACTCAGATGATTGCCAAAGGGCTCGATTTCCCGAGGGTCACGCTGGTTGGGGTTCTGAATGCTGACATTGGTCTGTTTATGCCCGATTTCCGGGCGCGGGAGCGGGTGTTTCAGTTACTCTATCAGGTCGCCGGTCGAGCCGGTCGGGGAGAAATCCAGGGTGAAATCGTCATCCAAACCTTCAATCCCAAGGACCCAACCATCCGCTGTGCCATCCAGCAAAATCTGCCAAAGTTTGCCGCTCTTGAACTAAACGAACGCAATCCACTCAATTATCCGCCTTTCAGTCGCTTAGCCGTTATCTTAGTCTCCGATACTAATCTGACACGGGTCGTTGATGCTGCACAGCAAGTCGCGCAGTATCTGCAACCCCGGCGCAAGAAAATGGAACTACTCGGTCCAACCCCAGCACCATTAAGTAAAATCAGGAACCGGTACCGCTACCTGCTGATCATTAAATCCCGGAAAGAGACTGATCCCAATGGTACCCAATTGCGACATATTTTAGCCGGCTTCCTCTCCTCCGCAACGTATAATCAAATCTCTCGCCGGGCTCAGGTCTCAATCGAGATTGATCCCCTGGATTTATTGTGAAACTAACCAATCTCATAATCTTAATTCTAGGAATGTTGATAATCCTTCAAGCAAATGATCTGCAATTGATTGAAGGCGATATAGAGATTACTTATCCCAAATCTTCCCGGCAGCTGGCTCATTATACTCTCAATGTTCTGCAGGCAGCTAATCCTGAATACACCACGGTTTTTGGTCCTGATCACGAGCCGATAAAGTTCAGGATATTCAATTCACAAGAAAACTTCCTGCGCGAAACCGCCGCATGGTTGCCCAATTGGGCTAATGCCGTCACCCTTTTCCCTCAGAAAATTGTCCTGATCAAAACCCCGGACCTAAACCAGTTGACGCTGCGCGAATATCGCCGGGCCGTGCGCCATGAACTGGTTCATCTACGGCAGGGGAGTATCGTCCCACTGAATCTCACACCTGCCTGGTTTAACGAGGGGGTTGCGGTTTATTTGACCGGCGAGTCTCATCTAACCGACCGAATTCTACTCTCCCGGGCAATTACTCAAAACAGAATCATACCCCTAACAGAAATATCCGATTTTCTGAAGTATAATCGCCAGCAGGCTAATTTAGCCTATATCGAGAGTACAACCGTAATTGAGTTTCTGGTCCAGGCTTATGGGTCTGAAGTATTACCCAACCTTTTTCGGCAATTATCTCAGAACAGGAGTTTTGAGCAGAGTTTATTCCTGACTATCGGCATTGGAATCGGTGAATTAGATTCTTTCTGGCAGAAATATATCTTGAAGCGCTATCGTTGGATTTTTCTCCTGGACATTCAGAATCTGATTTGGTTAATTTTACCCTTGTTGGTTGTATTCGTCTATTTTATCAAAGTTGCCCGGAACAAAACCATCATCCAAAAGTGGAATAACGAAGAAACCGTCAGTCTGATCAAATGAAAAAAACTGCCATCCTGCTGCCAATTATTTTACTCGTCTCTATCAGTCGCCCGGGACACGGACAGGCCCTTTTCCAAGGTTTAAATCACCCCATCAATGCCCGGGGCTGGGGAATGGGCTCCGCAACCGCCAGCCAATTTATCGGCGGTTCGGGACTGCTATCTAACCCCGCAACCCTGCCCCTTTCGCCTAATCTCTGGCAGCTTAATTACACAACCTTTGTAACAGATATCTATTCCACAACCGGCTTCGTTATTATCAAAGCACCCATAAAAGGCAAGATCGGTCTGCTAATGCAATATCTTGACTACGGCTCTTTTACCGAGAGAGACCATCGCGGTAATGAAACCGGTTCTTTTTCAGTCAATGACTTAGCCTTCCGGCTCAGTTATGGGTTTCAACTCACGCGCCGGCTCGGCATCGGAGCCTCCGGCGGTTATGTTCAATCTAATCTGGACGCTCTGACCGCAAAAGCTCTGCTGGGTTCTTTGGGGTTGCATTATTTTGACGAAATCAACAATTTAGCAATCGGGATTAGCTACCACAACTTTGGCACCTTGCTGCAAGGTTACACCAATGACGAAGAGGGGGTACCGGCAACAGTTATGATTGGCATTTCTAAAAAACTCGAGCACCTACCCTTGATTCTTTCAATTGATGCCTACGAGGCATATCAGGCTGAGTATGTGGCTAAAATTGGTGGTGAATTTTTACTCAGTAACTCCTTTTTCCTGCGCTGGGGCAGCTCAACCAGACGCTTTCAAATCCGCGGTCAGGAAACGCTTAAAAATTTCTTTGCCACTTCATCTATAGGGATTGGTATAAATCTAAGAAAAATCTACTTTGATCTGGCATTCGTCGGACTGGGAGACACCGGCACTATTTCATCTTTCAGTATAACCCAACTTTTATAAATATGGAGAATCTAATGAGGTACATATTATTTTTTTTGACTTTTCTTGGCTGTATAATTGGAACCGTTATTCTGATTAGCAGCTGTAGCTCAAATGAGAAAAATTATGTCAGCTATACTCAAGATATCGATCCAATTTTCAAGACTGCCTGCATCTCCTGCCACATTAGTGAGACCGGTGAGAACGGTAACC
Organism: uncultured bacterium; assembly: GCA_964485745.1. Classification (GTDB taxonomy): domain Bacteria; phylum Fidelibacterota; class UBA2242; order UBA2242; family UBA2242; genus CAZAKO01. The sequence continues at coordinate 3,411 of CAZAKO010000020.1, read as the reverse complement.
TAAATCTCTCCGGTTACAGTACCCTGATGGCTGGCGACAGTTACAATGGGCCAGTAGTTATCCCGGGCGATGCCGACCATAGTCTGTTATACGAAGCCGTATCTAAGCCGACCGAGGAGCAGAGCCGCCTCAGCGGACGCATGCCTTTTGGTTTAAATCCATTAAGCACAATCCAAATCAATCAGATCGAAGATTGGATCAATGAGGGAGCTAAAGACAACTAAGATATATTCGAAGACTATTTTTATTCCGATCGGTTTTACGACCGGTTAATCCTCAGACACGCACTATCCGGCTTTCACAAAAGAATATTCAACCCTAATCCAGACGTTGCCCCGATATTCCTCAAGGGCTTGCTTCAGGCCTTGATCGTCTATCTGATAGCTCTGCACCAGAGCAATATTCAGATAATTTCCCGACTGCTTTACACAGATAAAGATATAGCCACCATTCGCCGACCATTGAAATTCCCCGCCCTTCGATCCATAGCTCCACACGCCAGTGCTGTCCTCATTTAGCTCCAGAGTAAAGGCCGAAAGAGGTTCAGAAGAAAAATCTCCGACTTTGAAAGAGCTAAGGCGCCAGGTTCCCAGGCAGGCTTCGTCTATCCCACCGTCATCTCTTATGAACGTGTACCCTGCTATCTCAGAATTCTCTTTAATGATAGTGGCATCCAGTTGTTCATTAGCGATAATATACTGGGCGATCCGGTTGGGCTGACTTCCCTGATTGGGGGTGATAATGACATATTCGGCGGTCGTTGACCAGTCAAAGGTCTCGAAATCTACGGTAGTATCATATTGCAAATCAAAAAGACCGTTAACCTGATATGCGCCGATTGAATAGGTCTGTCCGGTACCATCGGTAAAGAATTTCGTCAGCTGCAATTTATACGCCCGTTCGGCATTAACCATCTGCTTAGCCAAAACCCAATTCCCAACGAGATTGACATCCTTGCCGCCGGAATACTTCACATATAATTCTTCCATTTTGTGGACGTCCGATGGGTCACTAAACTTGACAACCCTCTGCCCCTTTAGCAATAAATATCGTGATGTCCATACCGTACTATCATTTTCGACTTTGATAGTAATGACACTATCGGCTGTTTCCCAGGTAAAGTTGAAGTGGGCATACTCCTCATCTCCCGGAGCTAAAATTTCATCACTCATGCCGGTTCCATCCGAATTCAAATAGACCGTCGCCGCAAGACCATAGGACACGCCCTCAATTGTCGTATACACGCGATGCCAAATCCCGACCAGTCCGGTATCCTGCTTTTCTTCGGTAATCTCACAGGCTGAGATAAACAGCAGCAGCATTAACAAACTGACTTTCGTTGGAGTTGATTGCTTCATTTTCTATCTAATCCTTCTTTTTCACTATAATATAGCAATTTTCGGTAAATATGTGTGCGCTGGAATACAATCATTTTCTAATCCGAATGGAATCCCAATATAAATAGATGCAGAGGATGACATACATCCCAAAACCAAGGATCTCGCCCCCAGCAGATTCGGACCAATGGAGCGTGCCAATCCCTTTCATTACACTCCAGCCATCCCCAACAAATTTCTGCCCAACAAAAATAATTATAGCCGCAACGACTCCCATAATCGCTCCTCCGGCAATAAATCCCGAAGCAATTAAAGTACCCCGCTCCGTCCGCTCCTTGGCAATTTCCTCGTCTTGACTACTTTTCGAAACAAGGTGGGCAACGATACCCCCCACCAGCAATGGCGTATTGAGTTGAATTGGTAAATACATCCCCAAGGCAAAAGCAAGTGCCGGGACTTTGATAATTTCCAGAATAATCGCCATAAATACCCCGGCTAAATAAAGCGGCCAGGGAGCCTCGACACCCGTCATTAAGGGCTTGATCACTGCGGCCATGGCTGATGCCTGCGGCGCCTGGAGCGGCGAACTGCCGCCAAAACCATAGGTCTTATTCAGCAGTAAAATCACTAATCCGACAGCTGCGGCTGAAAAAAGAGTTCCTAAAAATTTAAACCCCTCCTGCTTAATCGGAGTCGTTCCTAACCAGTAGCCAGTTTTTAAATCGGTAATAAAACCGCCTGCCATTGATAACGCCGTGCAGACCACCCCACCAATCAGGAGCGCCGCTAACATTCCCTGATTGCCACTTACACCGACCTTGACTAAAATTATAGATGATAGAATCAAGGTCATCAAAGTCATCCCGGATACAGGATTCGTACCAACGATCGCAGTAGCCCGGGCGGCTACGGTAGTAAAAAGAAAGGCAATAATCGCCACGATCACCAAACCAACAATTGCCTGACCAAAAGTCACCCTAACACTGAATAGAAAAAAAGTAAATATTACGATCAAGGTGACAACTAGAATGAGAGTAACCCACTTCATGGATATATCCTTCTGGGTTCGGGTAAGTTCCTCACTCTTGTCCTTTTTAGTGCTACCAAATAATTCCCGCCCGGCCAGCTGGAAAGCATCAAGGATGATTTTTGAAGATTTCAAGATAGCCATAATTCCGGCTGCCGCAATTGCTCCAATTCCAACCGGTCTAACATAAGCTAAGAAAATTGAATCCGGAGTCTGATCACCAAGGTTAGACACAAAACTTACCACCGGTACAATCACCCACCAGGCCAGAAATGAGCCACTCGCAATAATTGCCGAATAACGCAACCCAATAATATATCCCAACCCGGTCACTGCTGCGCCAATATTGATTTTGAATACCAATTTAAACTTATCCACTAAAAAGGCGCCCCACCTAAAAACCTGAGTCGAAACAACCTCTTTCCAAAATCCTAAGCTGGCAATACAGAAATCATAAAGCCCGCCAACCATTGCGGCTAATACCAGCACCTTAGCCTGATTCCCACCACCTTCACCAACGACTAAGACCTCGGTTGTCGCGGTTGCTTCAGGGAAAGGAAATTCGCCGTGCATATCCTTGACAAAAAACTTGCGAAAAGGAATTAAAAAAAGGATGCCTAAAAAACCACCTAACAGCGAAGCCAAAAAGATTTGCAAATAGCTGGCATTCAGTCCCAGAATATACAAACCCGGAATGGTAAAGATTGCACCCGCCACGATTACTCCCGAGCAAGAGCCGATGGACTGAATAATTACATTTTCCTGAAGGGCATTTTTCCGCTTGAGCAACACCGCGGTGCCAGCGGCTAAGATTGCAATGGGAATAGCAGCTTCAAAGACCTGCCCAATCTTTAGTCCCAGATAAGCGGCTGCCATGGAAAAAATGACCGCATAGAACAAACCCCATAATAACGAATACCTGGTTACTTCGGGAACGATCAGATTATCCGGGATTACCGGCGTATAGCTTTCACCATTTTTAAGTCTCCGATGAGCATTATCGGGTAACCTTACTTGGGTTGATTTCTCCATATTCAATAATCCCCT
>CAZAKO010000019.1:21476-27798 GCA_964485745.1 uncultured bacterium | reverse complement strand
CCGCCGACACAGGGATTTTCAGTCCCCTGCTCTACCGACTGAGCTACCCCGCCACTATTTCAAAGTTCATGCTACCTGCTGTCGAGGGTAGCGAAGGAGGAGACTGCCTGTCCCGATTACATCGGGAAGCTACCCCGCCACAATTTCAAAGTTCACGCTACCTCTTTTTGAGGGTAGCGAAGGAGCAGACTGCCTGTCCCGATTACATCGGGAAGCTACCCCGCCACTCAAAAAGCGGTCTAATTTATGATATTCTCTATTAAAGCAAAAATATATTTTATGCGACTTGTCGCTCCCCTGAAAATCTACTATATTTGCCGCATCATGAAAGCGAAAATAATCCTCGAAAAACTAGCTCAATTCCCGCATCGCGGAGCCACCACACCCGCAGAATTGCAGGCTGCCGAACTCGTACAAAAATTACTTGCCGAAGAACAAATTCAAGCCGATTTGGAAAATTTTAAAGCGACTTCATCATATTCCTGGGAAGTAATCCTGATTTCTTTGACAATGATTGCCGGAGTTCTCCTTAGTCCCCATCTATCCCGGTTAGCAACTGCTCTCGCACTGCTGGGCTTCTGGAGTTACATTCGTCATTTCGATGGTCGCTCGACCATCTTTACACCGTTCATTTCTAAAAAGAATTCCCAGAACATTGTCGCAAAAATAGCCGGGTCCCGGGAACCCTCTCGCAATATTATCCTTATGGCGCACTATGACAGCGCACGCGCCTCGGCGGTCTTTGCACCCCGGGTAGTTAAGAATTTCCGGCAGACATTTCTATTTAATACGGCGGTAGCCGCCGGGACAATTATCTGGGCTTATTTAGGCGAATACTGGGGAGCTTTCTTATGGTTTAAAGTAATCTGTGGCTTACTGGCACTCAATCATTTAATCAATGTAGTTATCCACATCCACCGCGAAATCGCCCATCATTTCGTCCCCGGAATTAATGATAACGGTTCCGGTGTAGCGACGATTTTCGAAGTCCTTGAAAATCTAAAGAAATATCCGTTCAGGAGTAATCTCTGGATTGTCTTCACCGGCTGTGAAGAAGCCGGCATTCAGGGGGCTAAAGCTTTTCTGAATGAGCATCAACCGGAGCTGCCGGTCGGCAATACGTTCCTGATCAATTTAGATAATGTTGGCAGTGGGCGGCTGCATTATGTCACCGGCGAGGGGATGTTATTATACCACAATTACGACGAAAGTCTGGTCAGCATATGTGCCGATTTGGTTAAGCGCCCGGAATATTCCGATATTCTGCCGCTGCAATACCGCCGGGCTTATTTCGATGCCTTGACTTTCACCCAGCATGGATATCCCTGCACGACTCTTATCACCCTGGATCAAAACGGCATCATCCCCAACTGGCATTGGTACACTGATACGCTAACTAATATTGATTTTGGCACTATCGAGAATGCTGCTAATTTTACAACTGCTCTGTTTAAATCCTTAGACTCACGCTAAGCCATGAATCACCAAAGGCGCACAATTCTGATCATCATAGCAATCCTGCTTTTGCTTACCACCACGGTGACCTTCCTATATTTCCGGGAAACCCCATTACCAGATACTGGCAGCCTAATTCTTCCCGCGCTGATATCTACTGTTGAAATTATTACTGATGAGCACCAAACCCGTCACATCTATGCCCAGAATGATCACGATCTCTTTTTAGCCCTGGGTTATCTGCACGCTTCCCGCCATCTGGTCAAAATGGACCAATTCCTGCGTGCCGCTAACGGCAGATTATCGGAAGTATATGGCACTCCAACCAATTCTCTGGATATTCTTTCAAACACTATTGGATTCCATCAATTTGCCGAAAAATATTTGACCAGCGTAGATCCGGAAGTCTTCTTAATCCTGCAGGCATATTGCGATGGAATTAATACCTATATTGAGCAAAATTGGTATAATTTACCAAAAGAATTTAAACGGAAGCATTATCACCCGGCTCTCTGGCAGCCAACCGACTGCCTGGCGATTCAGCGGATGTTAGCCTGGCTGCTTTCCGATCACTGGCTAAAAAAAATGGCATTCTACAAGCTGCTGGAAGTATACGGAACAGAAAAAGTCAGGGCTGGTTTCCCCGCAATCCAGAATTGGCCGGATGTTAATTTCCCCCAAAACGGGACTTTGTTTTTTCCACCGGTAAACCAATTCCTGTCGGCTAACCTTAAACTCCGGGATTTCCTGGGGCTCTCCGAGCAGCGCGAACCATCCAGCTGGGTAATCGCTCAAGATAAGTTAATAAATTCAGGAACGATCATGGGATTTGATCTGCCCGATTACTTGCTGGATTTCCACGATATTAGTGAGTTGATCAGTCCCGGATTTGAGGTCCTGGGAATTTTCATTCCGGGCATCCCTTTTTCCTACAGTGGACAAAATGCCGAAATTCTCTGGAATGCCTCAATTCAGCCCAAAGACAACCTGGAATTTCTAATTTTCCCCGTTTCTGAAAATCAGGATGCTTATCAATATAAAAACCAATGGCTGCCCTTCACGGAGCGCTTTGAAAAGCTCATCCGCCGGAAACATCCCGATACAACTTATACGATCCAGAGCACTGCTTTCGGCCCGATAATCAGTTATGCTCCCGGTCCAGCTCCAAATCTGGCGATTGTCCTAAAATGGAAGGGATTGGACTTTACCGATGATTTCAAGGGATTATCCGAATTGAACTGCGCCTCCTCCTGGAATGAATTCAGTGCAGCTGCCGAATTTCTGAAGCAACCGGCCACAATTGTTGATTTCGCCGATAAGGAAGGCAACATCGGTTCGGTTCAATATTATTCTGACTTATACTATGATCCGGTTATCCGTAATCTCAGTACCATCTCGAGAATTTTTGAACCTAACTATATTGCCCCGATCCAGCTGCTCCTGCGCGACTATAATCCGCCAAATGGCATCATCTTCCATCAAACACGCTTACCGGACAATCCGGCACCTGGTAAAAAACCATTGATAGATTCACCACCGGTTACTAAAACTGCTTCCTTAGATAGTTTAAAATCTACTCAGATTTATAACCAGGACTATTTAGCTAGCCTTTTCCTGCCAATCTTCTTTGAAATAATCTCCGATTCGGACTTGAAATCTCCTTTACAACGGCAGGCTTACAAAATTCTAAAGGAGTGGGATTACCGGACTCAACCAAATTCGGTCGCCTACGGTATCTTTCAGGTACTCACCAATCAGCTGTTTTCTGAAATCTATCAAGACGAACTGGACTTAGCCGATCAACATCTCTTTGAACAATTCAGAAAACTCCACAATCTCAATACTCACAATATTGTTTTATTATTATCTAAAGGAGAATCCGAATGGTTCGATGATATTCGCACGTCCGAGGTCGTCGAAAGGCGCAAAGGTATCGTGCTACGCGCCTTCCAAAATGCCATCCAGTACCTGGTAAATACCCACTCTCCCAACCTGAGCGAGTGGACTCCCATAACCATCTTTCCCGCCGAAGGATTGATTAGTTGCGACCTGTTTCTGACCCTGACTTCGCAACGCCAGTTTCATTTGGTCCAAGGTGCAAACCGCAAACCGGTTCCATTTCTAAACACCAGGAAATTTTCAATCAGCGAGATTCGGCTAAAACCGAATAATCGCTTCGAACTTATCAGCGAAAACGCCAGGTTGCTAAGCTTGCTACCGCAGCATTCTGGTCAGCCAGTTAAGAATTGAACAGTGTCCGTTTAGCGTCCAGCAGCTCGCGGATAGCCGGCAGGACGAAGACATTAGATAAATCCATTCGACTGAGCACTTCGAGCATAAAATCCAATTGCAGGTCAAGCGGTGTATAGACATTGATCACCAGCTTCTTCTCGTTCTCAAGCAGACAAGTGCCATCCTGAAAATCGCCCTTACCGGATACCACCGTGTAGCCTATTTTTTCAAAAAGAGCTTCCAGCTCACTTTTAATCACTATTTGCTTATTTTTAAAGATCCGCACTGGAGTCATAATTACTCAAATATATTGAATCCGGTTTTCCCGCTCTAACAGGTCAACTAACTCTTTAACCTGTTCGGATTCATGCCGGTTGACGATCAGAGTTGCATTTTTAAACTGGATAATAATCAGGTCTTTGACCCCGATTGTAGCCACCAGATTTTTATGAGAATAAATATAAGAATTACGCGTGCGCAAGGTGCTTACTTCACCGATCAGGACATTCCCATTTTCGTCCTTTTTCAAAATATCATAAACCGCGTCCCAACTCCCGACATCACTCCAATCGAAAGAACTTTTGATAACATAGACATTCTTGGCTTTTTCCATTACTCCATAGTCGATTGACATACCATGAACTGTTGCCCATTCCCTTTTTAAAGTGCGTTGATATTGGCGGGTCTCAAACGCGCCGGCAATCTGCTGCAGACTGTCATGCAGTTCCGGCAGGAATAGCTTGATGGCATTCAGGATATTTTCGACTTTCCAGATAAACATTCCACTGTTCCACAGAAACTCGCCGGTTTCGATAAATCGCCTGGCGGTTGCTAAATTCGGTTTCTCGGCAAAGGTTTTAACCTTGTATACCACGTCTCGATAAATGGGTTGAAGGCGATTATATTGAACATACCCATAACCGGTTGCCGGGCGAGTAGGAGTAATGCCAAAGGTAACTAAAGCCCCATGATCCCGAGCAAATTGCACTCCCGATTCAGTGGTCTCTTTAAATTTCTTAATATCCACAATTAGATGATCGGCGGGAAAAACTCCCATAACGGCGTTCGGATCTTTCTGAGCGATAATGGTTGCCGCCAGACCGATGCACGGGGCAGTATTTTTACCACTGGGTTCAAGAATGATATTTTTCTCCGGCAGCCCCGGTAACTCCTTCAAAATCGGTTCATACAAACTCTGACTGGCGACAACATAAATTTTCTTCTCCTCGCTCGTGTGCTTCAACCGCTCATAGGTGAGCTTCAGCATTGATTGTCCCGAAATAATATCCAGTAACTGTTTGGGACATTCTCGGCGACTCCGCGGCCAGAATCGCTTTCCAATTCCTCCAGCCATAATTACTGCATGCATTTTAACCCCTCAATTAATCAATTCCATTGAAATTATACCCCGCGTAGCTTTCACAATTTGGGTTTCATCAGTATATCAAGTTTACTTCTGCGGTTTCCCAGCGAGCCCGCACATTGATCCATTCGGGATAAAACCGACAGGGTTCGGCACATTCGAAGGGTAGCAGTTTGCCCGAATTCCAGACCGTATTCCCGTTTTGATCTGCCCAAATCATAATCTGATACTTACCCGGTAAAAGATCGGACAACTGAAATAATCCCCCGGTTGCAGGTTTAACATAACGGATTAAAGACTGCTTTTCCGTCAGGCAGCTAATTACCAGATCGGTCAGGATCAGTGAATCGGCGGTCTGAATCTTGCCGGTAATTGAGCCAAAGCTATTGACATCAACGGTACTAAAACTGAGCGCAAGTGAAGAATCGCTAAAGGCATTCCCGGCAAGATCGGTCCACCCTGAAGTATTCGCCCTGATTTTGTAATTCGTTGTCGATTCTAATTGTCCTTCCGGTCGAAGGACCAGACTATTGCCATCCTGCCAAAAATATTGATAGGGAACCACAATGGAATCTAATTGCATCAACATTATCGATTCGGTCACTTCCGGTATCTGGATTGCCTCGGAAAAATTCAGCTGTATCACCATACCGGGTTCAATATCCCGGGCTCCATTAGGAGGATAAGCAGACTCGAGCACCGGTTTGCTGGTGTCCGGCTTTGCCCGCCAGGTGAATTTTACCGAACGATCGAGGTCACCAATTGCTTCACCGGAATCATCAAAAATGCTATCCATTGTTAAATAATATTCGCCGTCGGGTTTGAGCCCTTCTAAAATCACCGAGGCATACTGGGCATCGGTATCGTTGATCCAGAAAGAGCGGATAGCAGCTTCCGGCTCTTCGGCGACTTTGATCACTGCCCGGCGGCTTTTTTCGGCAGACAATGCTCTGGAGAACATTAGTTCAAGGCGGTTTTCTTTAGTATTCGCCAATTGCAGCTTGAAGCGATTAACATAGACCTTCCCCAATCTGAAATTAATTCCGCCAACTACTTCATCCCGCCGCTGGATCGTGATTGGGTCAACCGCCGGCAAGGCGATCAGATTATCAGCCGCTACCTGAAAAATCCGGGGTGTCGAGGCGGCTACTGCCAGTAAACGGTACTCTCCCGGGGCAAGATACTTCAACTGAAACTCGCCGCTCAGATCCGCCGTCACCCGATAGTCCGGAACTGCACCTAAGATTGAATCGGGAAAACTAATACCTCTCC
>CAZAKO010000019.1:13512-21376 GCA_964485745.1 uncultured bacterium | reverse complement strand
ACCCGATAGTCCGGAACTGCACCTAAGATTGAATCGGGAAAACTAATACCTCTCCGATAAGCCAAGACAAAAGCATAATATTTATCAGGAATCCCAAACAGTTGTCCGTTAATCTGAGCCTGGTCCAGCGAATCGCCGGTGGCAAAAGCCAGGGTGATATTTGCCGGTGTCGGATTATTTTGATAGTCCTGCAAGTTTCGTCCAAAGTTGAGGATGTAAGTTGTATTTTCTGCCAGTGATTCAGGGAAATTAATTGTGATCTTCTTTCGGTTGACCTTAATTCGCGGAGCTTTCGGCAATGCCGGGGTAATTGTCAGATTACCTTCTGCCGACCGGGGATTAATTAATTCCGAAAAAAAGAGCGTGACAACTGGCGCAGTACTGATATTGGTAGCTCCACTCTCTGGAATAGAATAAAGCAATTCGGGACCCGCTTTATCTTCCGGTCCTCCGCCCGGTGGTCCCTGAGCCGCGCAGCCATACAATAAAATTCCAATCCAGCTGAACAGCAGTAACCATCTGGAACGATTTATTAGCCTTTTTGGATTCAAAACGATTCTTAGGCAAAATTAGCCGTTAAATGACGCCTAATTGCTTCCCGATTTTATGAAATTTATCTAACACAAAATCCAACTGCTCTTGAGTATGAGTAGCGATATAGCTGGTCCGCAGGCGAGCCGAATTGCTTGGGACCGCGGGATAGATCACCGCATTGGTATAGACACCCTCCTCGAAAAGGGTCTTCCAGAACAGAAAGGTTTTCATATTATCGCCAATAACGATTGGAATAATGGGCGTTTCGCTATTACCCGTATCGAATCCCAAGCGTTGATATTCTTTCCGCATGTAGTCCCCGATCTCCCACAGCCGCTCCCGGCGCTGCGGTTCACTCTTGATAATTTCCAGGGCGGCTCGAGTCGAGGCAACCACACTCGGCGGCAGACTGGCGGTAAAAATCATACTCTTTGATTTATGTTTGATATAATCAACAACCTCGGTATCACCGGCGATGAAACCACCTACCGCTCCAAACGATTTGGAAAAAGTACCCATAATCAGATCCACCTGATCGGTAACGCCAAAATGGGCTGAGGTTCCGTTGCCAATGGGTCCCAGTACCCCAAACGAATGGGCATCATCCACCATCAGCCGTGCCTTAAATTCTTTGGCAAGCTGACAAATCTGGGGTAGTTGGGCAATATCACCCTCCATTGAAAAAATGCCATCAACAATAATCATTCTACCCCGCTCCGGGGGCAGTTTTTCCAGTACCGACCGCAGATCTTCCAAATCATTATGTTTATAGCGGACAATCGGCGCACCGGACATGCGGCAGCCCTCAACAATGCTGGCATGATCGAGTTTATCAATGATAACGGTATCGTGCTTATCAAGCAGAGTGGCAATCGTGCCCATATTCGCCAGAAAACCGGTCGAAAAAATTAAAGCCGCCTGCTTTCCGGTAAATTCCGCCAGTTCCGCCTCGAATGCCTCATGAATATCCAGAGTCCCGTTCAGGAAGCGACTGCCGGTTAGGCCGGTACCATATTCAACCAATGCTTTTTGCGCGGCTTCAACAATTTTTGGATGATGGGTCAAACCTAAATAGTTGTTCGAACCGATCATGATTTTAGCCGCACCTTTATATAACATGACCGTATCGTCTCCACCAGAAAAAGGGATAAAGTAAGGATAGTAACCTTGTTCCCGGGCAATCCGCGGCTCCAAATAATCATAACACTTCTTAAAAATATCCATTCCGAAACCTCATCTTAAAATAAAAAGTGACTAAATTTACCAGACCTGATGCGGATATGCAAATAGCGAAATTTCTATATAGAGTAACTCAAAAATCGGTTATATTATACCGGTCAGAGAAGCTTCGAGAAGGTTAGAAAATTCAATGATTAAAAAGACCACCTTATTACTACCTCTAACGTTATCTGTTTTGGCTATCTTTTGGAATTGCACTCAAAAAACCAGTCTGCCGGATTTGGCAACTATTCCCTGGATTAGTATTTATAACTATCGCCCTTCTGAAATCTTTAGCCTGATCACCACTACCACTCTTCCCGGTCCCCACATTCCGGTTCAGGTCAATCACGAGTTCCGCTATATTTTACTGGACATTAATGCCTGCGGGCTTATTCTTAAAGAAAACACCTTTAAAAAATGCAACTTCGAACCGCAGCGCCTGTCCAATCGAATCACCGAAACTGGTGAGGCACTCATCGAAGAAGGCTATCTGCATGATATAACCTTTCTCGGTCAAACTTACCCCTTACTCTATGTCTCCATGCTCAAACGCGGGACAACCAACGAAAACTTAAAAGGTGTCCTCGGTCGCAATTTCCTGACTGATGGACGCCTGACGCTGGACATGACCAACAAAATTTTAGGATTCTCAACCAATCCAACAGCAGAGTTAACGACTATCTATCCTGACAGTCAGTTGGTTTCGTTTCACCGAGAGCAGTATTCCGACAATGATTTTGGACTGCTAAAATTTCCCTGTGTCATAGGTGATCAACGGTATCTCGCAACCTTCGATATGCGTCATTCAGTGAACCGGATATGTCCTCTCCTGGCTCGCCAAATCAGCGGCAAATCCACACCCCACAAGGTCACCATTCCCTTACTGAATATCGGTCAGAAACAATTCGAAAACGTCAGCTGCCAGGTGAATCCTGATGCGATCGATTTCGAAGCAGAGTGTCCAGATTCCATCCAATTGACTCTCGGGCTGGAGCTGCTGAGCCGAATTGTCCTGACTATTGATTTTATCGAATCCCGACTGCTGTTCGAATAATCGGTTCGAAAAGCATTCAGAGCTTATTTCCGAAGATACAGACATAATGGAAAGACCTTAGTTTTCCAATTTATTCTGATTGTGCAAGATTTCAGAGCTTGTCAGCTAGAAGTAATCAATCTTTAATCGAAAAAAATATTATAGAGCGCCTGGATTGAGCGTTCTCGATTTTCCTCTTTAACGCCAAACATCATACTGACTTCTGAGGAACCCTGATTGATCATTTCGACATGCACGTCAGCTTTTTGCAGGGCGCGAGTCGCTTTAGCCAAAAGTCCAGTTGTCTCGCACAGCCTCTCACCCACCAGCATAATCATGGCGTACCCATGTTTGGCAAAAACCTCATCAACACTCAAGCGCTCCTGAATTTTAGCCAACAACCGCTGCTCAAGTTCGGTAGTCAACTGCGATTCCCGGATAATAATTGACATATCATCTATTCCCGAGAGCGTGTGTTCATAGGACAAGCTCTCCTCTTCGAGAATCTGCAGTAACCGACGCCCGAACCCAATTTCCCGGTTCATCAGGAACTTGCGCACGAAAATCGTCGTAAAGCCGCGACTGCCGGCAATGCCGACAACTCGACCAGGAATATCGGTGCGGTGTGGAACCACCCGGGTTCCGGCTGCATCCGGTTTATTACTGTTCTTGATATGGATTGGAATACCCGCCTTCATGACCGGGACAATTGCCTCGTCGTGTAACACCTCGAATCCGGCATAGGCAAGTTCCCGCATTTCCCGGAAGGTCAGCTCTGGAATTGTGCGGGCATGGGGAATGATATTGGGATTTACGACAAAGACCGAATCCACATCCGTAAAATTTTCATAGACCTCAGCTCCGACAGCCGCCGCTAACACTGCTCCGGTTATATCAGAACCACCACGCGGAAATGTCACAACATGACCTTCCGGGGTGCAACCAAAGAATCCGGGGAAAACGATCAGATATTCCTTTTCGGCAAGCTTCTTCAAATTATCATAGGACTGATCCAGAACCCTGGCTTTACCATGCCAATTATTCAAAAGCAGTCCAGCCTGACAGGGATTGAGGTAGCTGGCATTGATTCCCTGACCGCGGAGATAAGCCGCCATCAGTTTTGCCATATTATCCTCCCCGCCAGCCTTTATCAGATCCAAAAAACGAGCCTGATGGGAACAATCACTGTGTAACCTCTGACTAAAATCCAACTCGATTTCATGTAAGATTTCACTTTCCAGTCCGAGTCCCACCTGAACGTCTTTATAGCGGTTGATAATCCTGCTTAAAGTTGCCGTATAGTCCTTGCCAGCTATGCTCTCCTCAGCACAAAGGGTAAGTAAATCCGTAACTTTCAGATCAGTTGGACTGCGTTTACCCGGTGCGGATACCACCACGATGCGGCGGCTTGGATCGGCTTTAATAATCTGACCAACATTGGAGATGCGCTTAGCATCTGCCAGGGAAGAACCTCCAAATTTACAAACTTTCAACTTCTCAATCCTCTCTGCTTGACTTAATATACCTGGATTCCAAATGGCGCTGATATTTTATCAAATATTCACCGAAATTCAACACCTTTTTAAAAATATTTCAAAATCCTCAACTGGATTCCTATTATCTCCCCAAAAAAGAATCAACAATAATCTTATGACCAAATCCGTTTTCCAGACGTCATTAAACCAAACCTTATGTAACATTTTAAAAGATGAATTATCTAAAAATACAGATTCGATTCAGGCAAATGCCAACAATTCAATGTTTTTTTACAATTGACTTAAAAAATGGGAGTGTTTTTTAAGGTGTTAATGACTATATTTAGTCACCTTGGAAGTTAATAATTCGCCCACCGAAATCGCACTCGTAAAACGCGCCAAAAAAGGAGACAAACAGGCGTTATCACTCCTGGTTAAGGAATACAGCAGCCGGATCTATCATTTAGGTCTGCGCCTGACGAACAGTATTCAGGATGCCGAAGATATTCTGCAGGAAACCTTCCTGGTAATGCTTAAAAAAATCCATCAGTTCCAGGGAAAGTCATCTTTCTATACCTGGCTCTACCGCATCGCGGTCAACATCGGGCTGCGCAAGCTCAAATCCAAACCACATAAGTACCAGCATATCTCACTACATGATCCCGACGTCGAGCTTATCAAAGCGACAGAAATGACCGATTTGCCTACTTTCGATTACAATCAGATTAGCAACCAACGCTTTCGTAAAAAATTAGATGAATCAATTGAAAAACTGCCGGAAATCTACCGCACCGTTTTTATTCTCAGAGATTTACATGAGCTGTCCACCGAAGACGCCAGTAAAATTTTACAGATTACCCCAGCCAATACCAAAATTCGGCTTATGCGCGCCAGAATCTTTTTAAAGGAGCAACTTGAAGAACTGTTGAAAGAAGAGAAACTGATATGAAAATCCAGAAAGAAGTGCTCAATCGTGTTTGCGAGCACTTAGGATTGGATCTCGACTCAGAACCATGTCAACAAGTCCAGAATTATCTGAAGTCCAATCCCCAGTGCAAAGTCTTCGTTGATAATATTAAAAAGACCATTCAGATCTACAAAGTCACCAAGGGCTGTGAGGAACTTGACGACGATGTTTGCCGGAAGCTCCTCACGAACCTCAATCTGAATGAACCCAAGCCGTCTGATAAAGAAAAGTAGGATAAAGGATGAAAGTCACTCTGCACCGTGTTGCCGGATCAACTCTGATTGCCAGAGGTGATTCCAACCACTGGGTAGTGCTGGATACCAAGCAACAGTTCGGCGGGCACGAAGCCGCCTCTCAGCCGATGGAGTTGGTACTAATGGCCCTGGGAGGTTGTACTGCCATGGATGTGGAATCACTGCTCAATAAAATGCGAACACCGGCTCAAGAATTCACTGTTGAGATTGATGCCGAGCGGGCTGAAGAACATCCCCGAATTTTTAGAAAAATTAGTATGACCTTGATTTTTAGGGGAGAAAACCTTAATCAGCAGAACATTGAAAAAGCCGTCAGCCTTTCCCGTGATAAATACTGCTCAGTCAGCGCAATGCTAAAAAAGAGCGTCGAAATAACCTATACAATAAAAATCAATCCCGTTGCAGATTAGCAAATTACTTTAAATCCTCGTTGAGCTTCAGTTCCTCGATTTCCTGGCGCACCTTAGCTATCTTTTCTTGGTCTTTTGACCGTTTTTCGAGAACGTCCAGCAGCTGTAGGGCTTCGTCATAAAGTTTCTGTTTTTTGAAGACCTCCACCAGAGTAAAGGTCGGTACGGGTATTTTTAACTCCACTTTCCCCTGTTCCACCTCAGCGGAAACCCCCTCCTTAATCCCAGATTGGTCTTTAATCACCGATGGAGTGGCTTTCTTAGCACTCCCTGCAGCTTTCTTTTTTGGCGGCGCCGCTGGCTCTTGTGGCGGCTCAACCTTTGCACTACCAGCGGACTCCGTTTCTGCGGCTGACTTTGGCAAACCCGCACCCTGCTCTTCAGGTATCGGCTTTTCCGTCTGAGCAGCATTAACCGCTTGAAGCGACCAATCCTCCTTTTGAATTTCAATTAGCGGCTTAGATTTCATTTTGGTGAACATCTCGCTCAGTTTCAGGGCTGAGCTACTTACAGGTGGCACTTTGGGTGCAGCTGTTATCGGAATTTCATACCCCTTCTCTGGCTCAGGTTCGGGCACGGGTGCCGTCTCAGGGGATTCGGCAGCCTCAAATTGCTCAAAGTCTACCTCTGGCTCAGGTTCGGCTTCCTCCGGTTCGAGTGGTCCCAGGTGAGCTTCTTCTTCCCCCAATAACATTGATTCTGCCGGTTCGCTAGCATCTAATGGGGGAATCTTCTCCAATTCCTCTAATTCTACGGCTGCGGCTGCCTTTCCAGCACCAGGTTCAGTGACCGGGGCTTCGCTGACCGGAGTAACCTCAGGCAGAGCTGGCAAATTAATCGCCTTTAAAAAACCCGAATCAGGTTTCTCCATAATATCGCGTGCTGCCTGACCGGCATTCTCATCCAGCGGATTTAATTCGCTAATCTTATGATAACAACTTTTAACCGCTCCCGGGGGTAAGATTTTCTGACCGACAGACACTAATTGATAATAGGCTTCCAGAAAACCCGCATCCAGAGCAATTGTCTGTTTCAGGAATTCAAGTGCATCTTCCTGCCGGTTGAGTTTTATTGTAATCTGAGCTAAAAGGTAATAAGCCAAAGCCGAGTGCGGATTCTGGGTAATCTCCTCCCGGCAGCGATTGACCGACTCCTGCAAATTGCCCGCCTGCAGATACAAATCCGCCAGCAGGATTCCCAACTTGCTCTCGTGATGAGCATTTAGATAATTTTCTAAGCTGGCTATATCTTTCAAGTCCATATTTGCTCCTTCAATTCTTATCCCTATCGGCGAATTTATCACGGTTTTATTAGAAATCAACCAAAATAATCAAACCAATTTTTACCCAATTTCTAACCGGACAGCAATCCGCGATCCGCCAGACTGGTATAGCCATCGCCGGCAATAATGATATGATCCAGTACCGGAATATTCATGGCTTTTCCACTCGCGACCATTTGGCGGGTCAGTTGCAGATCCTCCCGGCTGGGTTCGGGATTCCCGCTGGGATGATTATGCACTAAAATGACTGCGGCGGCCATTCCCAGAATTGCTTCCCGAAAGACTTCTCTGGGTGTCACTACCGAAGCGTTTAAAATCCCTTCGGACACGATCACCTCTTTCAGCAGTCGGTTGTTACTGGCTAACAGTAGAACCATAAATATCTCTTTGGGCAAATCACGCAGTTTGGGACCACAAATCTGAGCAACTTGTGCCGATGTCCGCAGAATCTGATCCGGAGATCGTGAGTTTTCCGTTTGAAGCCGCCGGGCTAACTGGAGAGCGGCGGCAATTGTCACGGCTTTGGTTTTCCCCAATCCCCTGATTTTCAAGCCGACGATTTCATGATAATCCATCCGGGCTAGCTGACTAAGCCCGTTAACCCGGCGCAACAGTTCGCGCGCAACATCCAACGCCGAAAATCCTCCGGAGCCGGACCGAATCAAAATCGCTAATAATTCGGTTTCGC
>CAZAKO010000019.1:0-13412 GCA_964485745.1 uncultured bacterium | reverse complement strand
GCCGAAAATCCTCCGGAGCCGGACCGAATCAAAATCGCTAATAATTCGGTTTCGCTGAGCCGGAAAGGCCCGGATTCCATTAACCTCTCCCGTGGACGCTCGGATTCCGGCCAACCGGTAATCGGCAGGTGGTAATAGGCAGGCTCTTTAGTTTTCATTTTACGCTTTCACTTCAAGCGGCTATCCAGCACGAAGGTGACCGGTCCATCATTGATCAGGCTGACTTCCATCATCGCGCCAAAAATCCCGGCGGCTACCGGTATTCCTTCCTGCCGAATCTTTTCAATAAAATATTCATACAGAAATTTCCCCCGGTCGGGAGCTGCCGCATTGATAAAGCTCGGACGCCGACCCTTGCGCCAATCACCGCAGAGGGTAAATTGGGAAACGACAAGGGCACTTCCTGTTACCTCTTTGAGTGCAAGATTCAGTTTCTGATTGGCGTCGTTGAAAATTCGTAAGCCAACGATCTTGGTTACCAAAAAATCGGCATCTGACTCCTGATCATCCTGAAACACACCCAACAAAATGACTAAGCCATGCCGAATAGCGCCAACCGTTTTCCCGGCAACTTTGACGGCAGCTTTTTTACTGCGCTGAATTACGGCAATCATGCTTCCACCCACACGTTGTCCTCTCCCAGAATCTTGATCAGGGCGTTAATAAACCTCTTCTGGGAACTGACCGAATATTTTCCACTTCGCATATTTTTGGTATCGCCGGCATTATCGGTCAAATGTAAGATCAACCGGCAATCGCCGGGATATTTTTCGGCTAACTCTAAAATCTCCGCTAAGGTCTCATCCTTAATTACTTCGAGGTTGAGTTGAATATGTACTCGCTTGGATTTTGCATCCATGTAACCTTCTAAGGGGATAATCTCCTCTGCGATAATCTTATTATCTTCAGCGCCGCGCGAACTGACTTTGCCATGAACGAAAATCGGTAAATCTAATCGGATATAATTTTTGTACTTCTCATAAACATTGGCAAATGCCAGCACCTCGATCGTTCCATTCAAACTCTCCAAAGTCAAAAAAGCCATCTGCCGCTCTTTTTTATCGAATAACTTGCGTATGTGAGTAATCATTCCGCCTAACCGCACCGCACTCTTATCCAGATTTTCCAGGGACTCGGTAAAATCATAGTTTGAAAAAGACTCGATCTCAGTTTTATATTGCAGTAACGGATGACCGCTGAGGAACATCCCGACTGCCTCTTTTTCCTTAAGCCAGCGTTCATTATCACTCCAGCGGGGCAATTCAGGCAGTTTAGGCTCCTGGATAACAGACTGAATCGGGCTGTCTACTAATCCAAACAGGCTAAACTGATTGCCGTTTTTTTCTCGCTGAATAATCTGGGCATACTGAATGGCGGCATCAATAACGGCAAATTTCTGCGCCCGATTACCTTCAAGCTCATCCATGGCACCGGAAGTTACCAAACTTTCCAAGGCTTTGCGATTAACGCATTTCAAATCCAATGCACAGACAAAATCGAAGATCGTTCTGAAAGGACCCTGCCTCTTGCGGGCTTCGACAACACACTCAGCTGCCCGACCGCCAACATTCTTAATGGCATTCAGACCATAGCGGATACCCCCATCCTGTGGCGTAAAATTAACCTCACTCTGATTCACACTGGGCGGCAAAATATCGGAATCTAAGCTCCGCACCTCATTCGCTAAAATCGCAATCCGGCTGGTATTATTCATCTCACTGGTCAGGTTAGCCGCCATGAATTCAGCCGGATAATGCGCCTTTAAATAGCCCTCCTGGTAGGCTAAAACGGCGTACGCCGCCGAATGGCTCTTATTAAAACCATACCGGGCAAATTTTTCGATCAGATTATATACCTCTTCCGCCTGCCCTAATTTTACGCCCTTTTTGACCGCCCCCGTAACAAACTCCTTTTTCAGGTCAGCCATAGTAGACCTTTGCTTCTTGCTGATTGCCCGGCGCATTAGATCAGCTTTTGCCAGCGAGAAGCCACCGATTACGCTGACAATCTGCATCACCTGTTCCTGATAAACAATTATCCCGTAAGTATCTTTCAGAATCGGTTCTAATTCGGGAAGTGAGATTGGGATTGTCGCCCGACCCTGCTTGCGCTGAATAAAGTCCTCAATCATATTCATCGGTCCCGGGCGATAGAGCGCGTTCATGGCAATCAGGTCTTCAATCCCCGATGGCTGTAATTTTTTTAAATATTCCCGCATGCCGGCGGATTCAAACTGAAAAATCCCGATGGTCCGCCCCTCACCAAAAATCTTCAAGGTCGCGGGATCATTTTCAGGAATGGCATTCAGGTCCAGATTAATATTGTGGGCTTGCAGCATTGCCAGCGTGTTGTCAATTACCGTCAGGTTCCGCAATCCCAGAAAATCCACCTTCAGCAGTCCGATCGTATCAATACATTTCATATCATACTGAGTGGTAATGTCGCCAGTGGTGGATTGGTAAAGGGGCACATAATCGGTCAAATCACCTGGCGCAATCACCACTCCGGCGGCATGGGTCGAAGAGTGACGATTCATGCCTTCGAGGATCAACGAGATACTAAAAAGTTTGCGATGCCCATCATCCAGTTCGCTCGCCTCCCGCAACTCCCGGTTCATTTCCAAAGATTCCTTGAGCGTCAATCCCTCGGGAATCATTTTCGCAATCCGGTCAACTTCCGGCAGCGGCAGCCCCATCACCCGACCGACATCCCGGATCACTGCCCGGGCTTTCATCTTGCCGAAGGTCACGATCTGGGTGACACTCTTTTCACCATATTTTTGCTTGATGTAATTGATCACCTGACCACGCTTCTCGTCGCAGAAATCAATATCAATATCCGGCATCGAGACTCGGTCGGGATTCAGGAAGCGCTCAAAAATCAGGTTGTACTTCAGTGGATCTATGTTGGTAATCTGCAGTGCATAAGCCACGATACTGCCTGCCGCCGAGCCGCGTCCCGGACCGACCGAAATACCGGAATTGCGGGCAAATTGCACAAAGTCCTGCACAATCAGAAAATATCCGGCAAATTCCATATCCCGGATAACACTCAGTTCGTAACTCGCCCGCTGCTCGATTTCCGGGGTAATCTTTGAATAACGATTTTTCAAGCCGGTAAAAACCAGCTGCTTGAGATAATCATCGGCGGTCTGGGCGGTCTCCTTTAGCGGCAAAGGGAAATGCGGTAATAAAGATTGACCGATAGCAATCTCCAGATCACACTGTTCGGCAATCCGCACCGTATTCTCAATTACTTCCGGATCATCCGGAAAAAGGGCACTCATTTCCTCGTAAGACTTCAGCCAGTATTCCGGCGGCTCATAGCGCATGCGATCGGGATCACGTAACTCCTTGCCCATTCCAATGCAGAGGTGGGCGTCATGGGCTTCCCAGTGCTCCGGCAGGGCATAATGCGTATCGTTGGTAGCCACACGGGGTATCCCGGTTTCGGTTGATAGTCGTTTAGCCAGGGCATACCAGCGCTCCTCATCTTTAGTAAAGTGATTCTGGACTTCGAGATAAAAGCGACCTGGGAATACTTCGGCATATTCTAACGCCAGCTGCCGGGCTTTCTCCCATTCACCATTCAAAGCCAGCACCGGAATTTTCCCGTGAATACAAGCGGATGTTGCGATCAAGCCCGCATTATACTTTATTAGCAATTCTTGATCTATTCGTGGACGGTAATAGAACCCCTCAAGGTATCCTAAACTGGCAAGTTTAATCAGGTTCTGATAGCCCTGGCGATTTTGCGCCAGTAAAATTAAATGCGCATATCCAGCACCGCCCTGGCTCTTCGGCTTCTTATCAAACCGGCTCTTATCGGCAACATACGCCTCGTAACCGATAATCGGCTTAATGCCACATTTCTTAGCCGCCGCATAAAAGGAAATCGCACTGAACAGATTACCATGCTCGGTCAAAGCCACCGCTGGCATCTCAAGCTCTTTTACCCGGTTTAAGAGCCCCTCGATCGCTTGCGCCCCATCCAGCAGACTGTAATCGGAGTGATTATGGAGATGAACGAAATTTACCATTTAAAATTTCCCCAGAAAAATAGCCAATAAACCCAGAAAAATATCACCCTTCAGGAGTGCCGCCAGCCGGGCACAATTGGCGGTGGAACTATCTTGCTGCAGCGAATATATGAAAAATCCAAGCGGAATTTCCACCCCAAAAATCAAGATCAGCAAATAATATTTACCATAAATACTTAGCGCATAAGGTATCAATGCCCCGACCATTAGCAATACCGTACAGAGAATTATTACCCGGCGTGTAAAAGTAATTCCATATTTGAGCGGCAGGGTCTGAGCACCACCGGCGTGATCGCCGCTGACATCCTGGACATCCTTCACCATTTCGCGAATCAGGTTGAATCCAAAAGCCAGGCAAAAGGGCGGTATCCCGCGGATCAGATCACCATAAAGACTGGCCGCAAAAAGAAAGGTCATTCCCAGAATGACACTGACGATCAGATTACCCCAGAAAGGGCGCATTTTGAAAAACGGACTATAAGTGATTAAAAAAAACAACGCCAAGCCAACAATGACAGCCAGTTCTTTTGTTAAAAATGGAAATGCAATGACACTGCCGATTAAAAATAAAACGATACTCAGCCGCAAGGCTCCGTTGCGGGAAACAAGTCCCTGGGGTATCGGGCGTTTAGGACGGTTGATTTTATCAATCTCGGCATCAAAGTAATCGTTTAAAGCATTGCCGGCACCGGTATAGCACCAGACAATCAACATAGCATACATAATGATATTCCAAGCTGGCAAAGAATCCATCAGGGTTGCCATAACCAAAAGGGCAATCGCTCCCTGCAACAGGTTTAAAGGTCGCAGCAGGCGAAAATAGGCATAGAGTTTCAGCATTGACCCACCCGCGCGATGATTCCCCGACTCTGCCCTAAATAGTCCTTAACCACCTGAACGTCCAATAATCCACTCTCCATAAAAATTTTGCTAATCTCCTCTTCCTGATAATTGCCACCAATCTCTACTGCGATGATTCCACCGGGATTCAAACGACTGACTCCCAGCTGGGCCAACCGCCGGTAAAAGATCAGCGCATCCTGGCCCGGATTGAGAGCAACTTCCGGCTCATGAGCTTTGACCGCCGGATCAAGTTTCTGCCACCACTCCCCGGCAACATAAGGAGGATTGGAAACAATCACGTCCAACGGCTCGTCACCTAAGGATTCCTTCAAAATGTCTTGCCGGATAAAACTGATTCGCTCCGCAGTTTTATTCAGAACGGCATTTTTTTGCGCCAATTCCAGAGCTTCCTGACTGATATCCAACGCCATTACCTGGCATCTCGGACAACCGGCAGCCAGTGCAATTGCGATACAACCCGAGCCGGTTCCCACATCCAGAATCCTGATTTGTTTTTTCCCCATTCCTTGAATCAGGGCTAACAGCTTTTCGATAACTACTTCAGTTTCCGGACGCGGGATCAGGACTCTCTCATCAACCAGGATTTTAAAACCCAAAAATTCGGTATAACCGAGGACATACTGCAGCGGCTTGCCGGTAGCTCTAACTTGCAGCAATTTTTTAAAAGTTGCCAGTTCCGCTCCGGTCAGCGGTCGCTCATGATTCAGATAAATTTCCAGCCGGGTACAGTGTAAGACCTCGCGCAGCATCCATTCCGCTTCCAGCTGCGCCGATTCGACCCCTTTACGGTTTAAATAATCTCTTGACCATTTCAGGGCGTCTACTATTCGCCAAATCTTAGGTGCGACAGCATCCATCACAAGCATAAAATTTAACCGAGAATTTCAGCGGTTCAAGAAATATTGTGATTACTTAAAAAGAAGTTGAAGCGAAAATCAGGATTTCGAGGAGGAGTGCTTTAAAATTTCCATATTATGAACCAATTTGGCGGCTTCGATCAACTCATCCAAGTCACCTTCCATAACCTCCCCAAGGCGATAGAGCGTCAGATTGATTCGATGGTCCGTAATCCTTCCCTGAGGAAAATTGTAGGTTTTAATTTTGGCACTGCGGTCACCGGTACTGACCATTGAGCGGCGCTGAGCTGCAATTTTTTGCTCCTGCTCCTCTTGCTTGATTGCCATCAGCCGACTCAACAAAATTTTGAGTGCTTTGGCTTTATTCTTATGCTGCGATTTCTCATCCTGGCAGGTAACGACGATTCCGGTGGGAAGGTGAGTAATCCGAATCGCTGATTCTACCTTATTGACGTGCTGACCGCCGGCACCGCTGGAGCGATAGGTATCAATCCGCAAATCTTCCGGATCGAGGTCTACATCTACTTCCTCGGCTTCCGGTAAGACGGCTACCGTTGCCGCCGAGGTATGAATCCTGCCGGAGGTTTCGGTCACCGGCACCCGCTGGACGCGATGGACCCCCGACTCGAATTTTAAAGTCCCGTAAACATCAGTGCCACTAACCAGAAAGATCACTTCTTTGTAGCCGCCGATGCCAATCATGCTGCTGGATAGTTCCTCGATCTGCCAGTCCTTACGTTCGGCATATTTGACATACATGCGATACAGATCCCCGGCAAAAATCGCCGCCTCATCCCCGCCGGTGCCAGCCCGAATTTCGACAATTGCATTTTTATCATCATTAGGATCCCGGGGAATCAACAGGAGTTTGAGTTCTTCCTCAAGGATCTGCTCCCGATGACGCAGACTTTCCAGCTCTTCATTCGCCAGCATTTTTAATTCTGGATCGTTGCCTTCTAAGACTTCCAGATTTCCTTCGATATTCTTGGCTACTTTCAGATATTCCTGGGCTTTCAGAGCAATCGGTTGAAGCGTTTTATATTCCTTACCTAATTCCTTATACCTTTCCCGATTTCGAATGATTTCCGGTTTAATCAGCTCGGCAGCAATTTCCTCGAAACGCCCAATGATTTCATTTAATCTATCAATCATAGTTATCTCACCTATTCGACTGCGTCGGCAACGAACGATTGTCCGACGTGTTCCTGATACCGATCACCAAAAGCCGCCCGCAAAGCTGCGATGGCAACTTCGATTTGAGCATCGGTAGGCAGTTTGGTGGTGATGCGCTGCAGCCATAAGCCGGGTGCCGAGAGCCAGCGTCCCCACCACTGATTTTGATATTTGGCGGTGATTTTCAATAATTCGTACGCGGCGCCCGCCACCAGCGGCAATAGCAATAAATGGAAAATAATCCTCAGCGATAAGGTAATCCGACCGAGGACGAAAATGATCCCGGTATCAATCAGGGCATACATCAGGATCGAAGCGAGCAGGATGATGAAAATGAAACTGGTTCCACAGCGTGGGTGATGGGTGGTAAACGAGCGGGTATTGGCAACGGTTAATTCCTGACCACTTTCGAAGGTAAAGACAACCTTGTGTTCGGCACCATGGTACTGAAACAGACGCTGTATATCCTTCATCAGTGAAATTAGCCAGAGATATACCAGAAAGAAGAGCATGCGCCAGCCGCCAGCTACCAGATTGAAAGCCAGAGCCATCTTCTCGATATTCAATAAACGGGTAGTAATATAGAGCGGAAGGACAACAAATAATAGGATCCCCAGCAATAAGGCAAAAGTGGTCGTGAGGATGGAAATCAAAGGTTTCTCCTTTTGCTCGGGTTTGCCTTTGGCAAGATTTTCTTCCCGGAGGGCTACATCCGCCGAAAATTGCAGGGTGCTTAAGCCAATCTTCAACGATTCAAAAAGCGCGATCACACCCCGGAGCAGCGGTTTCTTCAGCAGCGCAAACTGCTCCGTAAGCGAAATAAAACTATTGCGCGAAATCTCGATGCTGCCATCTTCTTTACGTACGGCGGTCGCGTATGCCCCGGGTACGCGCATCATTACTCCTTCGATTACCGCCTGTCCGCCAACTAAGATTTTCTTTTTCATATTATAAAAAATAGCGACCTCTCTCCCTGAGGAAAAACGTCGCTATATTTGATGTCGTTGCTAACCCTTATTGCCGAGACGATTGTACTTGCGATTGAATTTCTCAATCCGCCCGGCAGAATCAATTAATTTCTGTTTGCCGGTGAAAAACGGATGACATTCCGAGCAGATTTCTATTTTAATATCACCGGTTGTCGAGCGGGTTTCAAAAGTATTGCCGCAGGCACAGGTGACGGTAGCTTTTTCATATTTGGGATGAATTTTGGGTTTCATGAATAATTCCTTTAACTAACTAATCACCTTGAAAAAACGCGTGCAAATATACACTTTTCGCCGGTTGAAAAACAAGAGAATAAAATCCCCGACTTTAGCTACTTAAATTCAAGCTCTTGATATATTTCCGCAGTTCAAGGACCATCGCCGCACTGTGAGTCTGGCTGTTAGTTTCAAGATCAATAAAAGTACTATTGGGCAAAAATTGGGCGATGCGCCGAATATCCTCCAGATTATGAAGCTCATCCTTTGAGGCGCCGAATATCAGCGCCGGCACTTCGATCGCAGGCAGGCGATCCCAGATCGAATAATGAATAAAAGCCAAGGCAGCTTTTTTCAACTTCCAGGGATCGGCGGCATCCAGATTACGGCAGTACTTGGCATACTGAGCCGCATCGCTAACGACATCCAGCCGAAAATTACGCAGATACCACTTGATCACCGGCTTGATTCCTAAATAAAGACGCGGCGGAAAAAATCGCACAATATTCTGCCAAAATTTGGGAATATAGAAAATGGCATTAATGCAGATTAGTACCAGACAGAGCGGCGGCTGCGGCAAAAACCGGTAACTGTCAACAATTGTCGTCGCCCCCAGGGAGCTGCCTAAGAGAATATAGCCCCGTTCGGGCAACTGGAAATAATCCACAATCCCGGCAATATCCCGGGCAAAATCCTCGACCCGGAATCGGGTTTGGGGACTAACCTCAGCCGAAATTTTTTCGCGGGTCTCGACATAGTGAATCGTAAAATCGCGAGTCATTTCCAGCAGGGCACCCTGCCAGCCGGGCATCAGGGAAATCCAACCCGGAATAAAGACTACCGGCGGATTATCAGTAGCCACCGAAGGTGAGAAGGTAATTACTCGCAGACTGACCGAATTATTGAGTGCAACATTCTGTACCTGAATTTTAGTATTAGGGGCACAGAATTCGGTAAAATCTTCCACCGCGGGGCTACTCTATTTGTTGCGGCTATTCATCATCGCATACCACTTGCGATTATTTATATAGATCTTTTTAAATGCCTGATAATGGTTATCATATACCTGGCGATTGGCTGGATTGGGATAGAATGTGTGCTTGATTTTGACATGTTCGCCAATTTCCTCAAAGGTTTTGATGTATCCCAGTGACCAGCTAGCCAGCAGTGCCACACCTTTGCCGGCGGCTTGCTGCGGATCGGTAACCTGATGAATTATTCGGTCGGTGATATCGGCAATTATTTGACACCAGGTATCGCTCAAGGCAACGCCGCCCACGAAACTCAGCTCCTTGACCGGTTTAAATAAATTTTCCATTATCTCTAACGCCCAGCGGACGTTCATGGCAATGCCTTCAAAAACTGCCCGAATGATATGGTCACGGGTATGATTCAAACCGAAATTATACAATCCACCGCGCAGGGTGTCGTCATTCAACGGGCAGCGTTCGCCGTAAAGCCAGGGAGTAAAAATCAATCCGTCAGCCCCGGGCTTGACCCGCTGGACCAGCTTATCCAGAACCGCATAAAGCTTGTCAACCTGGTACTCTTCTAAGAGTTTTTGAGTATGATAGATAACCTTATTTTTAATCCATTCGAGACAGATACCCAGAGTGTCCTGGGTGCCGATCCCCAGATAGTATTTCTCCGGGTAGGCACTGCCGATACAGCCGGCATAATGCGTAATGTCAATCTTGCGCCTGGTAAAATGTCCGGCTACTCCGCCACTGGTCCCAATACGGATATGCATCCGCCCATTTTCAACCGCCCCGGAACCAAGCGCCGCAGCCGAAATATCGCCAGCCCCGGTTATGACCGGCGTTCCCGGCAAAAGACCGGTGACCTTAGCCGCCGTTTCAGTAACATAACCGGCAATTTCCCGACTGGCTTTGACTTCGGGTAACATGTCCATCTCGATGCCAACCATTTTACAGAGTTTGGGATTCCAGCAGTTACGATTTTTGCGGGTGTCGAGCAACCACCAAACTACAGCCAAGTCGGTAGATTTTACATATTTGCCACTCATTTTATAGATGATAAGATCTTTGGGATCGAGATATTTATAGGTTTTCGCAATGGTTTCCGGTTCATGCCGTTGCAGCCAGAGAATCTTGCCAATAATATCCTTGCCCGCCAGACCGGGAGAACCGCCGGTGATATTCAGAAACCGGAGTAAGCGGAAAATATTATACCCCTGGATTCGCGGCCAGGTCCAGATTTTCTCGCGCATGATATCGCCGCCCCGGCTATCAACCCAGGAAATCGCCCGGCGCAGCGGCTCGCCCTCCGGGGAAACCAGCACTAAACCCTGCATCTGCGAGGAGAAGGTGACGCCGACAATGTCCTGCGGATTGACACCGGTCTTTTCAATCACCAAACGGGATGTTTCACAAATGGCATTCCACCAGTCATACGGCTCCTGTTCGGCAAAACCGGGTTCGGGCGCGTATAACGGATACTCCTTTTTGGTCGAATCAACAATCTCACCAAAAACCGTCACTAACATGGCTTTATTCGAGCTGGTGCCCATGTCGTGTGCTAAAATGTATTTTTCCCCCATCGAATACCTCATATTTTTGATTTGTGATTAATTAAATATAAACACAGCACACAGAGGATCACCGTTAACTGTTAAAGTAAACCAGTCTTAAGGCTGTAATCTTCAACAATTTTAATTTTACTAATTGAATTGATCCGCTCTCTCTTACCGCCGGAAAATTATAACTAATTTTAGAAAGATCTGCAAGGATTTAGTTGATGTGCTGGTTGGATTACACCTCCGAGGTTTTGAAAACCTCGGAGGTGTTCGCTCACTCGCTTATTCCCAAATTATCCTCAATAATCAAAAAACCAATCTGAACAGGTAGGATATTTCGGATAATATTCCGAAAGAAAATCCTTGACAAATACAAAAATTGCTTCTTATATTTTTACAGATATTTTTTGTTAAACGGTTTTCCGGAAGTAATTATTTTTTAAAAGAGATGACCTGCGAATCTGCTTTTTAGACCAAATTGAAAGTATTTACTATGAAACCAAAACAATTAATAATCTTTACTAATATATTCATCTTACTATTTCCGAACAATCTATGTTTTGCGCAGGCATGGCAATGGCAGAATCCACTACCACAGGGCGCAGATATGTTTGCAGTTTTTCCTCTATCGGCTAATCAGGCGATAATAACAGGTAGCGGCGGGACAATTATAACAACGAAAGATAAAGGGCAAAATTGGCAGATCCAAAGGCTACCGGAAGTTGATTGGGTTCGGGATATAAGTTTTATTTCGGAAGACGAAGGCTGGATAATCGGCAATTGGCTTGATATTGTTAACCAACAAAGCGAATCAAATATATTTAAAACATCTGATGGGGGAATTTCCTGGCAAAAATTAGATATTAATTTGGAAATTGATTTTTCTGTGTATCGTCTGCATGGCATTGAATTTTTAAACAGTCAGATGGGTTTCCTGCTGGCGAATCCCAAGTCGACCAATCCCGATGAACAAGCTCCTTATCCTGGATTGTTTTTTATAACCGAAGACGGCGGAATGAAATGGACGCAAATGGATATCGGGATATCCAGAAAGTATCATCAAATTGTCTTTATCGACAGCCTTACCGGTTTTTTATTGTCACAGCCATATTATTCCAATTATGATTTTGAAGAAAGTCAGCTGCATCGGACTACGGATGGCGGAAAAACCTGGTCAACCTTTCCAGATTCAGGATTCGGCAGAATAAATTTTGTCAATAATAGTGTCGGCTGGGCTGGCAATTTTAGAACAACCAATGACGGAGAATCCTGGGAATACCGAAAGTTTAATTTTCCTCCCTTAGAGAGTACGATTGATAGAATCTGGTTTACGGATAGCATAACAGGTTATGCAATCAGTGATCGAACTATCCTTAAAACGGTAGATGCCGGTGATTTCTGGAGCATCCAAACCAAAGTGCCATGTGGTTTCCTGCAAGACATTAAATTTTATAATTCCCAGATTGGTTATGCTTGTGGGTATGGAGGTACTATTTTCTACACGAGTGATGGTGGTGAAAATTGGTATCGCTATGGAGAGGGTATTACGAATAATTTACAGGATGTAGACTTCATTGATAAAAATGATGGGTGGACAGTTGGGTATTACGGGACGATTTTACATACAAATAATGGCGGTAACGACTGGGAAAAACAGATTCTTCCGGAAGAGTGCGATTCGATTTATATTCGTGGTGTGGACTTTATAGATAATGAAACAGGCTGGGTGGCCGGAGCTGGATACATATTAAAAACTGAGAATGGTGGCAAGGATTGGTTTGTCCAGCTTAAGATTGAACTGTCTGAGCCAACCGGATGTATTCGTGACATAAAGTTTCTGAATGAAAATATTGGCTTTGCAGTTGGCCAGGAATCAATAGACGGACCTGGTTTTCATTATCAAACTAGCGATGGGGGCATCAACTGGCAGCGAGCGGATCACGGCGATCTGCCGTTTCCTTTGGACGAAATTTATTTTGTAGACAATGATTACGGCTGGATTTGCGGAAAGTACACTCTATTATCAACGCAGGATGGTGGGCAAAACTGGACCAGGGAATATTGTGATGTATTTTTACGTTGTATCCAGTTTACGGATCATGAACACGGCTGGATGTCCGCGATTGATGAGGGTGCATTTTATCGAACCGAAGACGGCGGTAAAACCTGGACAGATGTTCCTTATAAAAACAGATATTATCATTTTATGAACAGTTTTCATTTTTTCAATAACAATCAAGGAATTGCGGCAAGCTGGCTCTTTTGTGATATTCTAAGCACTAAGGACGGCGGCTTAAGCTGGTCTCAAGAAGAAAGACTCCCGCCAGCAAGGCTTAATGCCATGACCTTCGTTAACAATTCGCTCGGCTGGGCTGTTGGTACAAATGGCACTATTTTAAAGTTTCAGGGAAGCTATTTTGATACAAACAACAGTATTTATACTAGTTATAATTTAACTGAGTCAGGAGTTAGTATTTATCCAAACCCCTTCAATCCGATTACAACTATCACCTTTAGTTTACCCAAAGCAAGTCAGGTTAAGACCGAGGTATACGATCTGACCGGCAGATTTGTTACGGTATTATGTGATCGCCATTATCCTGCGGGAACTTATTCGGTTCAGTTTGATGGTTCGGTACTTGCCAGCGGGATTTATATTCTTCGCTCCCGGATGGTCTCTACTGAAAATCCGGGGAAGTCGCAGGTCTTTACCCGCAAGATGATGTTGATGAAATAGCCGG
>CAZAKO010000018.1:0-27843 GCA_964485745.1 uncultured bacterium | reverse complement strand
ACGGCCTTTTAAGCCGTGGGTCGCAGGTTCGATCCCTGCTGCACTCACAAAATAATCAAGCCATTCCAGGTCTGCATATCATAGTTCGCGTGCCAACAGGTTTACTGGTTTGTTTAAATTCCGATCTATCAAGAAGCCCCCCGGCATAAAAGACCAACGATTTATTCGATCCCTTTGACAATTCGCTGAGTTTCCGTAGCAATGACTAATTCCTCATTGGTCGGAATTACCATGATTTTGACTTTTGAATTGTCGGTATTCAAGAATGCTTCTGTGGCATGGTTATCTTTATTTTTTTGGCTGTCCAGCTTGATTCCGAGATAGTCCATGTTAGCCAGCGCCATCGCCCGGACTGTGGCTGAATTCTCACCAATCCCTCCGGTAAATACGATGGCATCAATGCCGTTCATGACTCCAATGTAAGCCGCAATGTACTTTTTCAAACGATAGGAGAAAACCTTTAAGGCCAGGAGCGCCTGATAGTTGCCACAATCGGCTTCGGTTTCTATCTCACGCAGGTCGTTAGTCAAGCCTGAAATAGCCTGAATGCCGCACTGTTTATTCAGGAAAGTATTGATTTGGTCCAGGTTGAAATGTTCTTTGCAGGCAATCGTGTAAATGACGCCGGGATCGAGATCACCACAACGGGTACCCATCAGCAAGCCTTCGAGTGGGGTGAACCCCATCGAAGTGTCAATCGAAGTACCCCCTTTGACTGCGGTAATGCTGCATCCGTTGCCTAAATGGCAGGTAATTATCTTCAGCGACTTGATATCTTCGCCTAAGATTTCCGCGGCGCGGTTAGCAACATAGTAATGCGAGGTTCCGTGGAATCCATAGCGGCGAATACCGTGATTTTTATAATAGTTATACGGAATGCCATAAATATAAGCATAATCCGGCATATTGACATGAAACGAGGTATCAAAAACCCCCACATTAGGGATTCCCGGTAACTTTGCCCGGGCGGCTTCAATCCCCTTGATATTGGGTGGATTATGGAGTGGAGCATATTCGATGCATTCATACAACTTATCTAAGACTTCATCGTCAATCAAGACCGATTGCTTGAATTTTTCACCGGCGTGAACCAAGCGGTGACCAACTGCTTCGATCTCGTTTAGGTTGGCTATAACCCCAAATTTTGGATGAATCAGGATTTTCAGAATTTGCTCAATTGCCGTATCGTGGTCAACAATGTTATCCGAAATGTTTGTCCGCAGTCCATCGTATCGCTTATGCGTCAGATTGGTGCCGCTGATCCCAATTCGCTCGACTAAGCCGACGCACATTGCCTGGCGGGTTTCTGTATCAATAAATTGATATTTTACGGATGAACTACCTGAGTTGAGGGTTAACACTTTCATTGATTTACTCTGCTCTCTGCTTGGTCTTTGCTTTTATTTCAGAAATTGTCAACATCATCAGCGAACTTTGTCAGCGCCCAATTTTACCGCTTTTCGGGAGAATTATCAATCCTAAACCACAGGATTCTTAATCTTTTTTTAAATTATTGCAGTAACTTCGGATTCAATATCGGGTAGGCGAGGCAATGATTACCCCAATATTTAGTGCGGCTCGCGGCTCCAGACATTAAGAGCGCTCTTAATCTTGTTCTTTAAATGTTATCCGTAAGATTCTTTAAATCATTGAAATTTTAAGTCTTAGAAATAGGGGGCGACTACTTTTTTGCTTGATTTTTAGAGGGGCTAAGAATATATTCAACTCGGCAAATTTTAAATGGATATTTCTGGAAGGCACTATGAACTATAAAAAACTATCATTGCCGCTGGGATTAGTAGCTTTTTTAATGGTTTTGATGGGGCGCGGTTGGACACAGATTGGAGCTCCGGAAATATTTCCTTTTATGAAAGAGAGTACAATTCTGCTCAAGACCGCGGGTGGATACAACTTCGATAACGATGAATATCTGGATATTGTGGGCATCGCGGCTTTAGTTGATGCGACTGGCACGGAAGTTCCCCGCTCAACTTATGTTGTTCATCTGGAGGAGTCGGTTGCCAATGATTTTAATGTGCAGTGGAAATTTCCTGTACCGGAAAATTTAAAGGCTGATTTTGCTGATATAATTTTAACTGATCTGGACAATGATGGAATGCCGGAGATTGTCACCGCGCTCAATATTTCCGATGTCGAAAGTTCGGGGCAACCAGATTGGTTATACATCTTTGAGTTTAATGATGGATTTCCGGATCAACCGACGGCGACATTAAATACAATGACAAGCATGATGACGCGCCCACGGCCCGCGTTTTTGGATGCTGGCGATGTTAATGGCGATAAAAATCCGGACATTGTGATTTCCTCGGGCAGTCCCGGCAGAGGAGTTATGGTGGTCAGCGCCCAGGGTCAGGTTGCCCCCGGCTCGCTGGAAGTAGTTTATCAATTCAGTGATTTGAGCACATTTGAAGGGACCTTGTCGTTTCGCACACTTTGTGCCAATCTCACAGAGAATCCTGGTGATGAATTGATCATTTTCGGCGGTAGCAGTACCTTGGATGTCGATGTATATTCTCCCGCAACCCGGACCACTCTGTTGCATTATTCCTTGCGCGGGTTTTCCCGACGGGATTTTGATTTAAGTCGGGCTAAAGCTGGTGATCTCGATGGCGATGGTCGCAAAGAATTTGTTATTCCACTGAAGTCTGGCGGGGGTATGGTACTTACCTGCAAAGATAATACCCTGGTAGCCAGACGTCTGATCTCTCAGAATCTGAAGCTGAGTGCTCTATTGATTGCCGATCTCAATGCCAACGGATTGGACGAACTGTACCTTAATTGTCAAGGGACTACGACTGTTTCCAGCTTCGAGTATGATCTGACCGGAACCTTAACCGATTCTAATTCGTACCGTTCGATTCGTTATACCAATCCGGTATTAAAGGGTTATCAATTTATTGATATAGTTCCAATAACCTCGGCGGGCAAGTATACCGGCGCAATTCTTCTTCCATTTTTACTGAAGAACTATAACAAGCATGGTCTGTGTCGTTGGAAGTTGGAGGATACCGCTCCTTTTATGGAAGAGGGCCCGATCGAGGAAGTTTTGGCAGAGGTAGATCAGGTATTAGGGGCAAAAAAGGCTCCCTCGGAAGCACCGGAAGGATTACCTCTGGAAGCGGCGGATAAACTAATCAAAAAGCTTAGTGGGGTGGTCGGAGAAGAGGTGCCGCTGTCACCTTTGCCTTCTTCTGTAACCGGAATGGTCAGCTCCAAATCAATCAGCGAAGTATTTCGCTCCGATGTTTTAGTCCATCCTGGCGAAAAGGTATTACGCAAAATCAACGTACCAGGTCTTTCACTGGATGATCTGACGGATTTGAAATTTAATGTCAAGATACCCGATGGGGCAAAGTTCGACTTAGCCAACAGGGAATTTACCTGGGTACCAGCCGATAGTCAGCTCGGGCTGCATACCTTAGGAGCGGATTTTAGCTGGGGTAAGAATAAGAGTGCCCATTCATTTACCGTTTACGTCAACGATCCTCCGGTAATTACCACCAAGTTCCCGGAACGGGACGTCATTCAGATTGGAGAAACATTTAAGCTTAACATAGCCGTCGAAGACAGTAATGACAACGCCTTTCTGGGTTATAAGCTGGTCAACTATCCTGCCGGGACCGTAATTGATGCTGCGGGTAGCCTGACCTGGAAACCCGCTTTTGATCAGCAAGACTGGTACGACTTTGTAATCGAAGTCTCGGATGGTTATGATACCGATAAGATTGCCTTTTCGCTGTTTGTGAATCACCCGGTCGAAATTGAGTCGGCGGCATCGCCTTTAACCACGGTGGGCTCCTCCTATCATTATCAACCCGTCTTGAAGGATAAAAATAACGGCTTCTATGTTTATTGGTATGATCTGTCACCGCGGATCGAAGACTGGAAAAATTCCGGGATCTACGAAATCAAGATTCTTGACGATGCTGCCCGCAAAAATCTTGATCAGTACATTTCCCGGTTCAAACGGGATTATATTCCAATCCCAGATCCAACTAAAAAGAGCAAGAAAGTCCATCTGATTGATGATGCCTTTTTATTTGAGGGCAAATTGATTTTGGTTTTCAACGTGTTGGATAATAAAGTCCCCTCAGACGATGAGGTGGTTAAATACTTTTTCCAGAAATTGAGCATCAGCACTCCGGCTTATACCAAACCGGAGAGACGCTTTTTCTATGTTTTTACTTCCAAAGAAATGCCACAAGGCATGACCATGGATGACGAAGGTATCATCAATTGGATACCTGCTAAAAATCAGTTCGATTATCACTCTATTGCCTACACCGTGACCGATGGTTTTTTTACGACTGAGGAGCATGCCCAGGTATACGTTAACTCTCCGCCGGTCATTGTGTCTACTCCCGATTCCAATGCCTATGTCAATAGCCTGTGGCAGTATGAGATTAAAGTCACCGATCTCAATACTGACAGCAAGTTGTCCTACGAATTGATCAAGGCTCCGGATGGCATGGTAATCTCACCTCAAGGGGTGATTTCGTGGACTCCTACCGAGTTGCAACTCAATAATAATCTATTTTCCTTTAAGGTATCCGATGGGATGAAGGAGGCGGTTCAAAAAGGTCGAATTTTTGTGAACATCAAGCCGAAAATCTTATCGGTGCCCAAGCCGGTTGCCCTGACCAATTTAAAATGGGAGTACCGCATAGAAGCGGAGGATCCCAATGGTGATCCGATATTATATAAGGCTGTTAAGTTGCCGAAGAATGCCAAGTTTGATCCAGAGACCAGAATGCTGACCTGGAATCCCCGAAAATCGCAAAAGGGGGTCAACGATGTAGTGTTAGAGGTCGTAGACAGTCACGGCTGGAGCACTCTACAGGAATTTCAAGTCCATGTTTTCCATAATCCGGGGGCTCAGCGTTTGAGTCTTCTGAGAAATACTATTTCGCTGCTGGCAATAATGGGCTTGATTTACCTGCTGGTGACGATGAAATAATCTGATAGAAACGTGATTGCGTTTATCGAGGCTGTAGTTTCTCTAAAATTACAGCCTCGATGTTTTTGTTTACCCGACATGTAATTTGTAAAATCAACAGGTTGGGCAGTGCTTGCGCCGCCTCCGGCAAATTTACCGCATCCTTCTCTGTCGTGATCAGGTAATCGCAATGGCTACGAGCGGCTTCGGCAGCTAAACGGCTTAATTCAAGTTCATTATATTTGTGATGATCGGGGAAAGATTTCCGAATTACTTCAGCAGGAGATAGTTCTTGCAGGGTCTTAAAAAATTGCTGAGGATTGCCTAAGCCACAAAATGCCAGCAAACGGCGGTTTTTGATCTCGTCAATAGGGATGGTCTCGTGGCTGCCATAGTGAATTATACTTTGAATGGAAACCGGGAGAGCAGCCCTAATTAAATCAGGTTGGTGTTGCTGAAAAAACAGGTTCATTGATTCCGGAATTTGAGTTGTGCGAGAAATGAATAAAATATCAGCCCGACGTAAGCCTCGCCAGGATTCACGCATACGTCCGAGTGGAGCCACTCGTTCATTTTGAGGTTCACTTGAGCCATCCCAGAGCAGCAGATTCAGGTCACGGTAAAGCCGCCGATGCTGATAGGCGTCATCGGCGATCAGCAGGTTGCAGTGGTAATCACTAATGGCTCTCCATCCGGCGGCAATCCGGTTGGCATCGGCGATAATCACGGCAGCCTTGGTTTTCTGGGCAATCAGATACGGTTCATCGCCGGATGAGGATGGCGGAACCAACAGACTTTTACCATCTTTGATGACAATTTGACCATGCGTATTGCGTTTGTAACCACGGGTAATAATCCCAACTTTGTATCCCTGCTTTTGGAAAAGGGCAGCCAAGGCAATGACCAGCGGGGTTTTTCCGGTTCCGCCGTGGGTAAGGTTACCGACGGCAACTACGGGCACGGGAAGCCGAATAGTTTTCAAAATACCCCAATCGTAGAGCAAATTGCGAATGCTCATAATGCAATGATAAAGCTGCGAAAGTAGCTCAGGAATGATTTTCAATACGCCGGATTGGTTGTTCATTGGATCGGGTTACAGATAACTTAGAATGATCTTGGCTGCGCGTTCCGAAGCGCCTGACTCCCCGAGTCGATGGGCAACCTCCGCTAAAGAGTGAGTGATTCGCTCGCGATAAGCCTGGTTGAGGATGATTGCTTCCACTTCGGTGGCGATATTTGGTGCCGTAGCGTAGGTCTGGATAAATTCCGTGACAATCTGCTGTCCGGCGACGAGGTTGGCGATTGTAATAAAAGGGACTTTGACCAGACGTTTTCCGAGCAAATAAGATATTCCGGACATTTTATAGATTACGGTAAAAGGTTTCTGAAAAATTGTGGCTTCCAGGGTTGCGGTTCCTGATGCCATAATCAATCCATCTGACTCCTGGATTAATTGATGATTGTGGTTTTTGATCCAAAAAAGCAGATCATCTTTATCATTGATGAATTGTTCCAGGTTAATTTCAGGAGCCACGGCAACGGCAGCCTTAATTGCCGGAAATTTTTTCTTGAGCAAGCGAATAGTATCAATCATTACCGGCAAATGCCGCTCGACCTCCTGTTGACGGCTACCGGGAAAGAGACCGATAAAGGGTTTTGCATCGGGAGGTCTCAATGATTGGACAATTTCATTTTGCGATTGCTCTTTGGCAATTTGGTCTAATAGCGGATGCCCTACAAAGTGGGCGGCAACGTCGCGCTTGCGAAACCATTCTTCTTCGAAGGGCAGTATACATAAGACCTGTTGCGTGGAGCGTTTAATTTTTTTCACGCGCGATTCCCGCCAAGCCCAGACCTGCGGACTGATGTAATATATCACTGGTATCTGGCGTGCCGTCAACGCCTTTGCCAGGCGGAGATTAAAGCCGGGGTAGTCAATGACTACCGCTAAATTTGGTTTAGTTTCGTCAAGATGATTCAAGGTGGTTTTCCACAACCGGTGCACGGCAGGTAAATGTTTGATCACTTCGGCAAATCCCATGAAGGATGTTTCCCGGATGTGATGAATTAGCTGCGCTCCGGCAAATGCCATGTTATCACCGCCGATTGCGGTGATATTTAGTTCCGGAGCGAGTTTTTTCAGCGCGGCAATCAGATTGCCACCATGAATATCCCCGGAAAGTTCACCGGCTGAAATGAAAATACGTTTTGCAGCCATCTATTTATTTATCAGAACCTCTTTTAAGATCATAATCAGGAAAATCGTAGTCTGGTTTATGAGGGTAGACTTTTCGGCCTTGAATACCCTTCTCCAGGGGACCGGTGCAATGGTGTTATCCGCCTGCCAGGCGGTTAAGCGGGGAACCAGGCGGGGCACATTTTGGACATATTCAGCGTATTTTTCTCTAAATAGATTGGACAGGGTTTTTTCCTCCAGTGAAATAATCAAGCCGTACTGAATGATGAAAAAGGTCAGAGAAATAACGACCAGCCAGGGCAGCCATGGACCTCCGGCAAAAAGCGCAAATCCAAGATAGATCAGGATGTTTCCCAGATAAAGGGGATTGCGCACATGCGAGTAGATCCCGGCGGTACTCAATTGTTTAGCGCCAACGTTGCGGGTGCGGGTTCGACCTCCGGCAATCCTGACACCGCTGATCCGCAGCGCTTCACCGGCAACGACTAAGATCAGACCAACCACTGCGCTCCAGCCGGACATTTTTGATTGGTAAATCAGCAGTAATATAAAAGGAATCGGAGTCAGACCGCGGTATTTAAAAGCTGCCTGGCGAATATTCATCACAGCACTCTTTTTAAATTGCGGTTAATTTGGTCTTCGATCTGAATCGCTATTTCGAGAGCTTTTTTGCCGTCTTCACCGGTTACCGGTGGCTTGCTGCCATTTTCGATTGCACTTATAAAGGCTTTAAGTTCCGCCTGCAGCGCATTTGATTTGGGAGTTTCAATCATTTGATAGGTGATTACCTTCTTACAATTGGGGTCAGTTTTGACTTCAGCAACGGCAACGGTTCCGGGTGGCAGTTTTTGGGAGTTTTCCGTCAGGGAATAGATTTCAGTTTGATTTTTAAGGAAATCAACCGTAATGTAAGCATCGCGCTGAAAGATCCGCATTTTCCGCATCTGTTTGTTCGAAACCCGGCTGGCGGTAATATTGGCGACACAGCCGTTATTGAACTTCAGCCGGGCGTTGGCAATATCAATATTTTTAGTCAAAACCGGAGCACCGGCGGCATCAATTTGTTCGATCTCTGATTTAACTAATGACAGGATTATGTCAATATCGTGAATCATCAGGTCAAGAATGACCGCCACATCGGTTCCACGGGGATTGAAAGGCGAAATCCGGTGGGATTCGATAAAGAGCGGATCTACCGCAATATTCTTCAAACCTGCCAGGGCCGGATTAAAGCGTTCAATATGCCCCACTTGTAATACCCGTTTTTTTTGGAGCGCGAGGGTGATGATTTCGTTGGCTTCGGCGATTGTTTGCATAAAGGGTTTTTCGCAAAAGACATGTTTATTTTTCAGCAAGGCGGATTTAGCCACCTGGTAATGCGCGATTGTCGGTACTACAATGGAAACGGCATCGCACTTTGCAAGCAGATCATCGAGACTGTAGAAGATAGGAATCTGAAAGTCCTTGGCAATTTGGGTTCGACGTTCGCTGTCGGCATCAAAAAAGCCGATCAGTTCCGTATTGGTGAGCGATTGGAGATTCTTAATGTGCCACTGACCTAAATAGCCGGCACCGATCACACCCATTTTAACCATCGCGTCCTCATGATTGTTGTGAAATATAATTCCCGGCGGGCAATATTAAAAATACAAGTTGGCTGGGGCTCGATTTTGGTTCTTTGAAAGGGAGTTAATTGCCGATGGGAAGGAGTCCCTATTTCTTTGACATTCCTTCGGAAATTTCGTATTTTTCGGCGTTAAAAAGGGACAATAACGATTCGATATTTAAAAAAATCCTATAGGGTCATAGCCAACCGCCGCAAAGACGAAAAAAGATTGTTGATCGCTTTTGTCGGGGTGCTGGTGATGCTCTCGGCGGTGCTGGTTTATTTCGTTCCCCGTTCTGCTCCTTCTAAAAGTTTAATACTTTATGAAGGTCGTACGTTTTTCAGTACTACTCTGCGTCGGGCACTAATAGGAAAGGGATTCAGGGAAATTAAAGGTGGTTTCGATGATTCTCATCAACCTATTTTAAGTTTTGAAATCCCGACGCAGCTCAGCGAAGAACAGGCGCTGACCATTCTGCGCCAGATAGTTCGCCGCAAAGCCTGTACCCTGCATTCGATCGAGCGCCTGCCGCAAACAACGGGCTTTACGGCTATTATTGATTACTGCGGTCAGGCGATTGGTTCAATCACGCTGCTAAAAGGCAGCGAGTTGTCCGATTATCGACTCTGGCGGAAAGCCGCCAAGCCTCAACCGCAGCTGGCAATTATCATAGACGATTTTGGTTTTAGTAATAACGAGGTTATCCGGGGATTCATTCACTTAGACGCCAAACTTTCTATGTCCGTCATACCCGGTCATAACTACTCCAGCTGGTCCGCTGCGGAAGGCAAAAGAAATGGTAAGGAGATATTAATTCACATGCCGATGGAACCGGAACGAAGCGAGGGTAATACCAGACAAGAACCATATCTAATCCACCAACATATGCAATCTTCTGAAATAGAACAGAAAATCGCCGCCGCCTTCCAGGAATTACCTCAAGCCAGCGGGCTGAATAATCATATGGGCTCCCTGGTGACCACTGATCCTGATATAATGAAGATGGTTATTAACAGCCTGAAGCGCAAGGGATTATATTTTGTTGATAGTTTAACCTCGCCGCGCAGTGTTGCTTACGAAGTGGCTAAGAGTCAGGGCGTGCGAGCCGGAATTCGTTCGGTATTTCTTGATAATGTTCAGGATAAAAGCGAAATTGAGGCGCAATTTGAAAAAGCTCTCGAGGTTGCCCGGCGGCGGGGAAAAGCAATTGCAATCGGACATGCTCATCCAGAAACGCTGGAAGTGTTGAAGCAATTGATCAAATCCAGCAAGATTGCTGGAGTTGATTTATGTTTTGCTTCTGAAATTGTATTGTGAAAGGATTAAATATCAATGCCTTATCTGGAAGTGAATCTCGATCCCTTTCTTGAATTGGGGAAAATCAGCGGCTTGGCGCTTACCAATCCGGTTAATCTCTTGAGCTACATTGAAGCTGTCGGTGCTTCCGGAATCAGTATGACCTATAAACCGGAGATAGACCAGTTAAATAATCTGACTTTATTACGGGCGCTGAGTAGCTGTCGGATAAATATGAGAGTGCCGACAGATATGCAAATTCTGCAAAAGGTTATTCTCTTACATCCAGATTTAGTGACAATAGTCGATCTTGATAATGACGATACAACCGTCCGAATCCCTTCCAAACAGATTAAAGAATTAGTTAATTCGGTGTTGCGTGTAGGGGGATTGGGAGTCGCCCTTCGCTTAAAACCGGAAGTAAAGCAGCTGAAAGAGGCTTATCAGTTAGGGATTGGCGAGGTTGAGGTGGCCACCAATGAATTAGCCCGGTACAGCCAGCAGATTCCCTTTCTGGCCTGCTTAGAAAAGATTACCCACGCGATTCATATCGGCAGTCGGAATAACCTGCGGATTTCGGCTGGTGGCAATCTCAATCGTCATCTGATTCGGGAATTGGTTGACGTGATAGATCTGGAATTTATTTCGGTCGGGCGGGCTTTGTTGTCACAATCGCTGATTTATGGGTTTGAGAATGCTTTGCGTGAGTTGACGAAAATCATTTATTAATCGGTTTGTATTTTACAATTTAATGCAAGTAAAATTAAGAGCTACTGAACGGTTATGAAACAGAATATGAACAGAGGCTGATAGAGGAGAACGTTGCGATGATTTTGGTTTCGAAATTGTGTCGGGGGGATATTATCGAGTACTTTCACATTGGTTATGCGGTTGCCATTGACGAAAAGGGTGAACTGCTGTTTTCGGCTGGCGAACCGGAGTATCCGGTTTTCATCCGCTCAGCGGCTAATCCGTTTATTGCAGTTGCTCTCTTAGAATCCGGAGCGGTTGAAAAGTATAAATTGAATGATGAAGAGATTGCTATTATCTGTGCCAGCCACAACGGAGAGGCATTTCAGACTGAAGTTGTTAATTCAATTTTAAAGAAAATTGGTTTGACCATTGAGGATTTGTT
Source organism: uncultured bacterium (assembly GCA_964485745.1). GTDB lineage: Bacteria > Fidelibacterota > UBA2242 > UBA2242 > UBA2242 > CAZAKO01. The sequence goes on along the minus strand of CAZAKO010000018.1, from coordinate 16,651 downwards.
GTGTGGTATTCACCCGCCTTTTGATCGTCCCAGTTACGAGCAGTTGATTCTCCAGGGTCGGCGGGCGACAGCTGTCCATAATAATTGTTCCGGGAAACATGCCGGAATGCTGGCTATCTCACGAGCGCTGGGTGTTGCTCCGGATAACTATATAGATATCGAGCATCCGGTGCAGCAGCGAATCTATGAGAAAATCAAATTTTATTCCGAAAAAGACCGAATTCCGATTGAGGTTGATAACTGCAATGCCCCGACCTTTTTTCTGCCGCTTTATAACTTAGCGTTAATGTACCGCAAATTGGTCATGGGAGCAGACGACTACCTCCAAAGAATCTTTCATATCATGAATCTCCACCCGAAACATGTTGGCGGTAAGGGTCGTTTTGATACCGATTTTATGATTGCTTTAGGCGGCAAAGGATTGTCAAAGATTGGCTCGGAAGGGGTTCGCGGAATAGGTATCCGGACAGATTCCGGCAAATATATCGGCATCGCTATCAAGGTCCTGAGCGGAAGCTGGAAAGCGACTGATTCGGTATCAATTGCGGTGCTCAAGCATCTGCGACTCGTGGATGATGAGATTCTGGCAAAATTGGACAAATATTACCACACCCCGTTAAAAAGTTATTCCGATAAAGATATTGGCAGGTTTGAGACTGAGGTGGTAGTCGAGGAAGCCGGCTAAATTATCCGCGGTTTATTTATAGCTTAATCTGATTGATTCTTTTCGATGGTAAAAACGATCTTTTTCGATTTGGGCAATGTACTGATCAATATCAACCGGGAGCGAGTAATTCATGATTTTGCCCGATTATTGCAACTCCCATTGCAGACTGTTCAGGAAATTGCCTCTTCTCCGCTCGAAAAGGAATTCGAACTGGGGCTGCTTGACAGCCATCAATACTTGCAGCAGCTGCATCAGCGATATGGATTTCTGGATCAAATCAATCTCGACCATTTAATTGAATTATGGCAGAAACCTTTTGCAGAAAATTTGGCAGTTACCCAGCTGCTTCCGGTTTTGAAAAAACAGGCGGGGCTGGCAATTATCTCGAATACCAATGAGCTACATATCCAAGCAGTCCGCCGAAAATTCCAGCTGTTGGATATTTTTGATACCTTAGTATTTTCGTTTAAGGTGGGCGTGCTGAAGCCCGATGAACGGATTTTCCGGAAGGCACTTCAACTGGTTCAGGCTCAGCCTGCCGAGTGTCTTTTTATTGATGATTTGCCCGAAAATGTAGCAGCTGCCGAACAAGTTGGCATCCGAGCTCATCACTTTCGCACCTCGAGCCTATTGCGGGATTTTCTGCAGGAAGCGGGCTTTTCTCTGGACGGTTTCCAGCCATGACCGCAAGAGAATCTCATCATGGCTAGTTATAGTTGGATAGCAATTCTGCCTCCACTAACGGCAATTTTTTTAGCAATAATTACCCGGCAGGTATATGTTGCCCTGTTTTTGGGAATTTGGTTAGGCTGGACCGCCCTGGTTGGCTGGAATCCACTTTTAGGTTTACGGGATGCCATCGAAGCCTTAGTTAATACATTTCAAAATTCAGAGAATACCAAAGTCATCCTGTTCAGCATGTTGGTCGGCTCACTGATAGTTCTGATGCAACATTCCGGTGGAGTATCCGGATTTCTAACCTGGATCAGCAAAAAGGGGATGGTGAAAAAGCGGCGTGATGTCGAATTACTCTTATGGTTTACCGGCATCGTGATTTTTATTGAAAGTAATATCAGTAATTTAGTGATTGGCGCCTTAGGGCGGCCCCTGTTTGATCGTTTTAAAGTTCCCCGGGAAAAGCTGGCTTATTTAGCGCATTCCACTTCAGCCCCGGTGTGTATCCTGATTCCCTTCAATGGTTGGGGTGCGGTGCTGACTGGTTTATTGCTGACCCAGCGGGTTGAATATCCATTTAGTACCGTGCTTAGAGCGGTGCCTTTTAATTTTTATGCACTTTTTACAATTCTACTGATATTGATAATTATTTTCAGCGGTCGCGATTTTGGACCAATGGCTAAGGCTGAACGGCGCTCGCGAGAAACAGGCAAGCTGGTTCGTGACGGCGCTCAGCTATTGACATCTGAAGAAGTCATTGCCATGCCGGTTAAAGCTGGCATAAGACCGCATCCAATCAATATGCTGGTTCCGCTCTTGGCGATGGTCCTGACAGTACCAATTGGTTTATATCTTACCGGCAGAGGGAAAATAACTTTGGGCTCCGGTTCAACGGCGGTATTCTGGGCGGTCTTGATGGGAATTTTTACCGCGGCAGCTTTATATAAAGTTCAGCGTATTTTTACTCTGAAGGAGACACTCGATCTTGTTTTAAAGGGAATTGGTGGTCTGATTCCGATGGGCTTGCTGATGGTTTTAGCTTTTACCCTGGGATCCGTTTGTGATAAACTTGGGACCGGTCCCTATGTGGCGCAACTTGCTTCAGCCACGCTACCGCCGGCTTTGATTATTCCATTGGTATTCCTGATTGCCTGTGTTATTTCGTTTGCGACCGGGACCTCGTGGGGAACTTATGCGATTATGATCCCGATTGCAGTCCCGTTGGTGGTTGCGCTAAATCTGAATTTGCCGCTGATGGTTAGTGCGGTAATGGGCGGCGGGGTCTTTGGGGATCACTGTTCGCCGGTCTCGGATACGACGCTGATTGCCTCGATGGCTTCGGCGTGTGATTTGATTGATCATGTGAATACCCAGCTGCCCTATGCCTTAACCGCGGCCGGGATTGCGCTAGGATTATATCTGATGATCGGATTTCTAAGTTAATCTGATGCCAAACATTCGCGCTATAGTTTTTGATTTTGACGGTGTCGTGGTGGATTCCGAACCGCTGTATGAGAAGGCTGAAAAAAAACTCTTTGCCAGATATCAGATATATCCCGGGGAAGAAATTTGGAAGAAAATCAAGGGGCTTTCCGAAAAAATCTTCTTGAACCTGCTCCGTGATGAATATGGAATTGATGTCTCGCTGGCAGAGCTGCAGGTTTATAGCCGGCAATATTTACGTGAGCTCTTTGCCCGGGATTTAAAATATGTACCCGGTTTTGTAGAGTTTTTCGAAAGGATCAAGCCGCACTATAAAAACGGCTTAGTAACCTCAACCTCCCGCGATCTTTTAGACTGGATTTTTCGGCATACGGCAATCCGCAATGATTTTCAGGAAATTGTAACGGTTGACGATACCGCCAATGGGAAGCCGCATGCGGAACCATATCTGCTGATAGCCCGTAGACTTGGAGTGCCGCCGGGTGAGATGCTCGTGATCGAGGATTCGATCAACGGTATCGAGTCTGCCCGGGCAGCTGGGGCATTCACAATTGGTTTTACTACGACCCTGACAAAGGAGGATCTCTCGCTGGCGCATCTGCATGCCAAAAATTATGCAGAACTGATTAAGATATTAACCAGCTATTCCAATCTAGATTCAATGCGGAAATAAATCTTGCTTTTATTATTGATATGCCGGATATTACCGTCCGCCTGGATATTTTAAGATGTTAATTTTCATAATGATATTTACACCGAACGCGATAAACGATTTTTTACTCCTGAGTAAAGAACCGCCCGGTTTTCTTTATTTAGCTTATCAATTTTTTTCATTAAACCAATGCCATTTTTTCAATGGTCATTCAACTCACCTATTTTAGAAGAGAGTAATGATGAGTAAGCCTGAGAATTGGATCAAACATTTGAAGCATGATCCCCTGCCGGTCCTACTGAAGAAAGCGCCGTTACCTGTTCGCTATGCGACAGTCCTGCGTTTTTCCCCTGATAATGAAGAGCTCTTGTTTAAGCTGAAAAGTGATTTAGAACAATACCAGCCGCGAGTACACTTGTTGGAAACGCAGCAGCCGGACGGACTGTGGGAAGTTACCAAAAAGTACGGAATTGAGGAACGCAACCGGGCAATGTCATTTCTGCTGCAGTTGCAAAATATGACTAAACTCCTCGATTTTGGTTGCACCCGCGAAATGCCGGCGATTCAACAGGGTATTATTGGATTGCTGAAAACTCAAAAACCAGATGGTAAATTTCCCCTGCTTTTGCATCATCATGGCTATGCCCTCTGGCTTTTGGCGAAGTATGAACTGGTTGGGAACCCGTTTGTGGAGAAGGGTTACAGATGGTTAGCAAAACGGCAGCGTGATGATGGAGGCTGGATCTCGTCCTCAATAATTCCTGCCGGGACATCGCTGCAAACCGTTAAAAGCGGTATCTGGACTACGCTGATGATCTTACATGCCTTCAGTGTGCATTCGCGATTGAAGCACTCCGAAGTCAGTCATGCCGCCGCTAAATTCTTACTTGACAATTATCTCGTGCAAAACCATACAACCCTCTTTAGTGAGCCTGACGCCTGGGACTATCTCTATAACGATTATTCCGAAGATGGTTTGTTTCGGGGCGGCACCCTCCGTTTTATCGAAGCGCTTGCTCCCTTAGCCGATTTTCACGATCATCCCAATTTCAAAAAGGCTATCAAGTGGCTCCTGGATCAGCAGCTGCCCTCCGGCTTATTTCCTGCGATTGTCGGTAAATCCAAAGGTGGTGACTATGGTGTTACACTCCGATTTTATGCTGCTTTAAAGGAAATCGAGCGGCTTAGAACATAAGGGAACAATTAGTCAATTGTTCATATAAAATCTTTTGATAATATTGATTTTTATAGGAGTAATTCATGGGCGATGAAATAAATGTGAAAAACGATTCCGAACCGATCCTCGGAGTGCCTGAAATTCTCCCGATTATGGCTTTGCGGAACACGGTCCTATTTCCGGCGCAGGTAATCCCTATTTATGTCGGTCGGGAACGCTCGTTGAGACTGATCGAGGATTTGCCCGAAACCAAGCGGCGGATCCTGGTAGCAGCCCAACGGGATGGTTCGGTTGAGTTGCCAGATAAGGAGGATTTGTACGATTGGGGCACAATTGCCCAGGTGCTCAAAATTTTCAAAATGCCTGATGGCAGCAAGAGTGCCATTGTCCAGGGTATCGAGCGCGCCCGGATCCAATCCTATATTCAGGAGGATCCCTATTTTAAAGGGGCAGTCCAAAAGGTTCAGGAAATTTATGAGCCGAGTATTGAAGTTGATGCTTTGGTCGTCAACCTCCGACGATTGTTTAATAAACTAATCAAAGTCGCTCCTTATTTAACCGAAGAGCACACGACTATTCTTACCAATATTCAACATCCCGGTCGCCTGGTTGACCGGATTATGCATCTATTAAATGTTCCGGTAGCCGAGAAACAGGAGATTTTGGAACAATTAAACGTTAGGGTACGATTAGAACGCGCAACGGTAATTATTACCAAGGAAATTCAGCGGATTGAATTAGGCGAAATGATTCAAACGGAAGTACAGGATGAGATTTCCAAAACCCAGCGGGAATATTTTTTGCGCGAGCAGCTCAAGGCAATTCGTAAGGAGCTGGGCGAAGATGAGTCAACCGTGGAAATCAAAGAGTTGGAAGAGCGGATTGCCAAGTGTGATATGACAGAAGAAGCGCGCAAGGTAGCCGAGAAGGAGCTCGATCGGCTCCAGAAAATTCCACCCGCTTCCCCGGAATATACGGTATCCCGCACCTATTTAGAGTGGCTGGTTGAGCTGCCCTGGGGAATATATACCGAAGATAATGTTGATGTCAAAGAAGCTAAACGGATCCTGGATGAAGATCATTATGGTCTGGATAAGGTTAAAGACCGGGTCGTGGAATATTTGGCGGTCCGCAAATTGAAAGAGCAGATAAGTAAGGAGAGTGCGGTCAAGGGTCCAATATTATGTTTTGTCGGTCCCCCGGGAGTTGGGAAAACCTCGATGGGAAAATCAATCGCCCGGGCAATGGGTCGCAAGTTTATCCGGATTTCACTCGGCGGAGTACATGATGAAGCCGAGATCAGAGGGCATCGCCGCACCTATATTGGGGCACTGCCCGGAAGAATCTTGCAGAGTATTCGCCGGTCAGGTTCCAGCAATCCGATTTTTATGTTAGATGAAATTGACAAAGTTGGAGCCGACTTCCGGGGTGACCCCTCATCGGCTTTGCTTGAAGTTCTCGATCCCGAGCAGAATAGTACCTTCAGCGATCATTATCTGGAAATAAATTATGACCTGTCCAAGGTGATGTTCATTGCGACGGCGAATATCAACGATACAATTTTACCGGCTCTCAAGGATCGGATGGAGATGTTAGAATTTACCGGTTATATCGAAGAGGAAAAACTGAACATCGCCAAAACTTTTCTGATTAATAAGCAAATTAAAGAGCACGGATTAATCCAGGTGAAGGTAGAATTTCTGGATGAAGCCATTCGGAAAATAATTAACAGTTATACCCGGGAAGCGGGTGTCCGGAACCTGGAACGGGAAATTGCCAACATCTGCCGTAAGATCGCCCGCGATGTTGCCGCGCGAAAAACCAAGAAAAACTACATTGTTGATGCCAATATGGTTGAAAATCTGCTTGGTCCCCAGCGCTTCTTTGTGGATATTGCCGAGCGTGCATCCCGCCCGGGAGTCGCCATTGGTTTAGCCTGGACTGCGGTTGGTGGCGATATCTTGTTTGTCGAAGCTACCAGTATGCGGGGAACCGGCAAGCTCCACCTGACCGGTCAGTTGGGTGAAGTTATGAAAGAGTCGGCTGAGGCAGCCATGAGCTATATTCGTTCCAATGCCAAAAGTCTGGATATTGATGAAAAATTGTTCGCCGATACCGATGTCCATATCCATGTGCCTGCCGGTGCCATTCCGAAAGATGGTCCCTCAGCCGGGGTGACAATTATGGTGGCGGTATATTCATTGCTGAAAAAGAGAAAGGTCAAGGACAATTTAGCAATGACCGGTGAGATCACTTTACGTGGTGCCGTTCTGCCAGTTGGGGGCGTTAAAGAGAAGGTTTTAGCCGCGCATCGCTCGAATCTGCGACGGGTTATTTTACCTGAGCACAATCGCAAAGACCTGGTGGAGATTCCCAAACAGATTCAGAGCGAGATGAAGTTTGAATTTGTCAAAGAAATGTCTCAGGTTTTGGAATTGGCAGTGCGGAAATAAAGCCATTGTTTTTAGGGTGGGAAGTACTATATTTACGGGTTTTTTGAGGATTGCGGTAAAATATTCACTCGATAACGGGCGCTTAGCTCAGTTGGTTTAGAGCGCCGCCCTTACAAGGCGGAGGCCATAGGTTCGAATCCTATAGCGCCCACAGAAATACTTTTATTGATTTTCTATTGATTTTCAATGGCGGGCTACTCTGTCATGCAGCATGAAATCATAGTAAGCCACTGACAGTTATTAACCACCAAAATAGATATTCAGACGGTAGACGATGTTCGAGAAATCAAGGTTCGGGACGGCATCAATCTCTTTGCCATCCATTTCCCAACCGTCCTGATTCTGATGCATATAGAGATAGCCGACGTTGACCCCCAGGGCAGCCCAACGGAAGAAATTATAGCGAAAGCCAACATACGGCAGCAGCACAAAATAGCCACATTCGATTTCATTTTGATAATCGCTATAATTAAAGCTGGCTGACGCCAGTGAATCGCTATTAAAACCATTCCAGACCTGATCCCAACTAAGCGGTCCACCCCACTGTTTGAAATTCAACTGGGCATTTCCGCCCCCGATCATGGTGCCAAAATAGAGTTCGGTTTTATTTAGCGGATGGAATACCTTGTCAATCGTGAAGCCGCCGTAATTAAGTGACAGCGTGATCTTTTTGCTGAGATTTAAAGTCTGATTATCGGGTTTTCCGGAAGAAACGAGCCGTCCGTGAGCACCCATACCGCCGATGCGGATCCCATGACCGACGAAACCCCAGCCACCGCCACCGGTCATATAAATTTGTTCGTCGAAGGGACTCAGACCAATTCCTGTCAGTTTTGTATTGAGGTCGGCGATCTTCATATCCATTAAATAAAAATCCCAGCCACCGGCACCGCCGCGAAAATAACCACGTTTCTTACTTTTTTGATACTCATCTCGGCGGCTTTCACGCCATTCATCCCACTCTTTGTCCCAGTCACCCCAGTCATCTTCACTCTCGATTCGGGTGCTTTTAGATGATTCTGATTCGGCTTGTACGGTTTCATCGGATTTAGTCAATGAATCGCTGATGGCTGTTAGATCTTTTTCTGCCTGGTCGAACTTCTCCTGGGCGTTAAGCATCAGGAGGCTGATAGTCAGGATCATACTAAGGAGGATAATTTGTTTCATTGTGTGTCCCTTTCTCTTATTTAATTTCTGGTAAATTTATTTTTGTATTGGAAAACAGATCCATTTTAATCATTGCTGCAGGTTTGACGGAGGATGAGGCAAATAACAGGGCAATAAATATGGGTAAGAGTGGCAGAAAAATATCAATCCAGCCGGATTTAGTGATTAAAGGTCGGAAAATAGCAGGAATTTCTCCGATAATCGTGGAAATTTTTGCCGGGTTGAATTTTACTGGAATACTGCTCATATATTTTAATTTCGCCAGTTAAACAGGTAATTAGAGTAAGGAGTCGGGTAAAAGTTGTCAAATCAGTGTTTTTATTTTTGAAATTCGGTAAGTAATCGCTCTCTATTGGTTTCGAGATAATCCTTGGCAGCGGAGTGGGTGTTAGGGATCTCACCGTTTAAAATGGCTTCTTCTATCGCGCTTTTGATGTAGCCAACAGCGGGTCCTGGGGTGAGCTGGCAGATTTGCATAATCTCATTGCCACGCACCGGCGATTGAAATGCGTGCAGTCGGTCCTTCTCCTCGACCTCGGCGATTTTAGCGACTACCCGATCAAAATTGGCGGTGTATTCGGCGACCTTGCGTGGATTTTTTGAGGTAATGTCTGCCCGGCACAGGGTGATCAAATCGTCTAAATCTTCACCGGCGTTCACACATAACCGACGGACGGCGCTGTCGGTGACACCTTCATCGGCAATGGCGATCGGACGCAGGTGCAGACGAATCATTCGGGCCGTATAATCAATCACTTTATTGGGTAATTTTAGCCGTTGACAGAGGGTGACTGCCATTTGGGCTCCGAGCTCTTCATGACCATAAAAGGTCCAGCCTTTGCCCTCGATATATTTTTTCGTCTGCGGCTTAGCAATATCATGGAGCAGAGCCGTTAGACGCAGCTCAAATTTTTGGCTGACACTGGCGATGTTGTCCAGGACCTGTAAAGAGTGCCGCAAAACATCTTTATGGTGATAACCGTTTTTTTGGTCAATACCGTCCAGGGCGGCGATTTCGGGCAGAATGGTTTCCAACAGACCACACTCTTTGAGCAGGTAGAATGCCCGGGAGGGATTTCGGGGAACCTTGAGGATTTTGATGAGTTCTTCGGTGATTCTTTCCTGGGAGATGATCTCCATCCGGTTTTTGATTTTGGATATGGCGCGGAAGGTCTTGGCTTCGATTCGAAATCCCAACTGGCTGGCTAATCTGATTGCCCGGAGCATTCGCAGCGGATCCTCGGAAAATGTGGTAATCGGGTCGAGCGGCGTGCGGATAATGCCCGCATCTAAATCCTTTAATCCCTCAAAATAGTCAGTGATCTCATACAGCGAGTCGGCATTCAATGACATAGCCAGCGCGTTAATGGTGAAATCCCGTCGGGCAAGGTCTTCGCGCAAGTTACCCTCGGTGATGTCAGGTTTGCGCGAGGTTTCAACGTATTTTTCCGTGCGCGCGGTAGCAACCTCTATCAGGGTGTCATGATATGGGACCAGGGCCGTGCCGAAACGAGGATATTCGATAATCTTTTTCAGGCGCAAGGAGTGGGCGATGATCCGGGCGAAGGCAATTCCGTTACCCAGTACGGTAATATCAATATCCTTGCCCGGGTGACCGAGAATGCGATCGCGAATGGCACCGCCGACCAAATAGACGCGAATTTTCTTCTGATCGGCGAGCTTGGCAATGCGGAGCAATATTTTAGTGATCGGATCTTCCGGTGGAAATAGAAGCTCTAAAAATGCCATTGCGTCTCTCTTTTAACCGAGCGGAATTTAGGCATGAGGGAAATTAATTGCAAAGATGGGATAAGGTTATAAAAAATCTGTTGATAAACGGTTGTGCTTAGCTCGCCATCGTTTCTTCCGCATGGTAAGAGCTGCGCACTAACGGTCCAGCCATCACTGCCCGAAAACCCATTTTTAAACCTTCTTCGGTAATCAACTCAAATTCTTCCGGTGTGACATACCGCTGCACCGGCAGGTGGGCTTTGGTCGGCTGTAAGTATTGTCCGGCGGTGAAAATGTCGCAGCCAACCGTGCGGGCGTCTTGCATCAGTTCAGTAATCTGTTCCATTGTCTCGCCCAGTCCGATCATGATCCCGGTTTTGGTTATGAAACCCTGCCCTTTGGTATGCTTTAAGACTTGCAAGGATAGCCGATAGTTTGCCTGCGGACGGACACTGGGATAAAGCGCTTTGACGGTCTCGAGGTTGTGTCCGAGGACATCCGGTTTGGCGGAGAGAACAATGTCCAACGCCCTGAAATTTCCCTGAAAATCCGGAATTAAGACCTCGATTTTACAGTACGGATTTTGATTGCGGATGGCTTGGATAGTTTTTGCCCAGTGCTCGGCTCCGCCATCGGGCAAATCATCGCGAGTCACCGAGGTAATTACGGCATAATTCAATCTCATTAAATTGACGGCACCGCCCACTTTTTCAGGCTCGTCGGGATCGGGCGGCAACGGCTGACCGTTTCTAACCGCGCAAAAGCGGCAATTACGGGTACAAACTTGACCAAGAATCATCAGGGTCGCCGCGCGTCGCCGCCAGCATTCACCGATATTTGGGCAAAACGCCTCCTCGCAGACGGTGTGAAGATTGTGCTGGCGCACGATTGTTCGAATTTCCTTGTAATTCTCATTGATGGTGTAGCTGACCTTTAGCCATGAGGGTTTGGATTGCCGCGGTGAGGCGTTTTTCGGTTCTGGTAAATCTGTTGTCAATTTTTATTTCCATCGTCGTTGCTGGTGTAATTCAGACCGTCAAAATCAAATTGAGTCTGAAACTGCCGGATGATACCGCTCTTGACCTGAGCCATTGTAATTCCGGGCGCCAGATCGCAGATGCGAGTGATGCCTTTGCTGGTTATGCCGCAGGGAATGATTCCCTGGTAGAATGATAAATCGTTTGAGACATTCAAGGCAAAGCCGTGCATGGTGACCCATTTGGACACACGCATACCGATGGCGGCAATTTTCTGGTTATTAATCCAGACCCCGGTTAATTTTTCCAGCCGTCCAGCTGCAACTCCGCAACTGGCTAAGAATTGAATCAAAGCTTCCTCAACGGTATGGACAAACCAGCCAATGCTTTTATGATGATTATTCAGGTTGAAAATCGGGTAGCCGACTAATTGCCCCGGTCCGTGGTAGGTGATGTCACCGCCGCGGTCAACCTGATAGATTTCGATGCCTCGGGTTTTCAGAAAATCCTGACTGGCGATCAGGTGTTGCGCGTTGGCATTTTTACCGAGTGTGTAAACGTGGGGGTGTTCGACCAGAATCAGGGTATCGGGAATTTCGTTTTGGACGCGTTTGGCGTGCAGGTCTTTTTGAATGTCCCAGGCTTTACCATAGGCGCAAATTCCCAGATCCATTACCTGCAAGATTTTCATTTATAATAAGGGTGGTTATTATTTAGCAATTGCTTCTTTCAGCAGCTGAATCTCGCGGGCGTAGTGCTCGTCTTCACCGGGAGTTTCCAGAATCATCGGTAATTCAAGGAAGCGCTCATCATTGATTAAACGAATAAAAGGTTCCATCCCTAAAAATCCGGTGCCGATTTGGCTATGCCGGTCAATCCGTGAGCCAAGTGGCTTGGTTGAGTCGTTCAGATGAAACACGCGCAGGTGCTCCAAGCCGATGATGTCGTCGAATTTCTGGAAGGTATCGCGGTAACCCGATTCAGTAGCAATATCATAACCTGCGGCATAAGCATGACAAGTGTCGAAGCAGACGCCCAGCCGTTCGGAATGGGACGCTTGGTCAATAATACTTTGCAGTTGTTCAAACGAAAAACCGACATTGGTGCCCTGACCGGCAGTTATTTCCAGCAATAAGATCACGGTAGAATCGGGAACCTTGGCTAAGCAATAATCCAGGCTTTCGGCGATTTTCTGCAGGGCGTAATCGTCGCCTTTGCCCATATGCGAGCCGGGGTGAAAGACTAGATAAGGAATTTTTAATAGGGTACAACGTTGAATTTCTTCAGTAAAAGCCTTGCGGGACATTGCAAGTTTAACCGATTCCGGACTGCTGAGATTGATCAGGTAAGAATCGTGCGAAACTACGCTGCGAATCTGGTTCTTGATTAATCCCTCCAGATATAAATCGCGGCTCTCCGAAGAAATAGGAGCACCTTTCCATTGCATCTGATTGGACGTAAAAATCTGCATACTGTCGCAGCCTAAACTTCTGCCTCTTTCCGGGGCGAGTTCGACACCCCCGTCAGTGGAAATATGACAACCAATTAATGGCATAAATGGCTCGATACTATTTTGGGATTCTGATTAAATCCAAAAACTCCATGCGGGTGCGCTCCTGTTCCCGGAAAATTCCGTACATCGCACTGGTGGTGACGGTTGAGTTTTGTTTTTCTACCCCGCGCATGCGCATACAAAGGTGAACGGCTTCGATTACCACGGCGACCCCCAGTGGTTGCAAAGCCTGCTGGATGGTTTTTGCAATCTGGTCGGTCAGACGCTCCTGGATTTGCAACCGCCGGGCAAAGGCGTCAACGATGCGAGGAATTTTACTCAACCCGATCATTTTGCCATTGGGAATGTAGGCGATATGCGCCTTCCCGAAGAAGGGCAGTAAATGATGCTCGCACAGGCTGTAAAATTCGATGTCCTTGACCAGGATCATCTGGTCGTAAGGTTCATCGCAAACCGATTCCTGCAGCAGGGCATTGACATCGGTTTGATAACCCTGGGTAATGAATTTCCAGAGTTCGGCGACCCGCTTGGGGGTTTTTAGCAGCGTACTGCGATCGGGATCTTCACCGATATTAATTAAAAGTTGGCGGATTAGTTCTTGGGTTTGCATTCGATCATCCTTTTTCAATCTCTGCCGAAGGACAGATGTCGTTTAAGCAACATTTTTTACACTGCGGACGGCGGGCGATGCAGACCTGCCGACCGTGTTCAATCAGCAGATGCCCGAGCATCGTCCACTGTTCCTTTGGAAATTGTTGCATCAGGTCCTGCTCGATTTTCTCCGGATCGCTGTTTTTAGTCAGACCGAGCAGATTTGTCAGGCGTTTGACATGCGTATCTACGACAACACCGGGAACTCCAAAAGCGTTACCCAGCACGACATTTGCGGTCTTGCGACCGACGCCTTCGAGTTGCAGGAGTTCGTCCATCGTTCCGGGCACCTCGCCGCCGAACTTTTCAACCACCGACTGCATTGTGGCTTTGATCGCTTTAGCCTTGTTGTTGAAAAAGCCGGTCGAACGGATATCGTTTTTCAGTTCCTCGAGGTCGGCGTCCGCAAAAGCCTGCGCGGTCGGATACTTTTTAAATAATCCCGGAGTAACCAGGTTGACGCGTTTGTCAGTACACTGTGCGGAAAGAATAGTGGCAATCAGGAGCTCACGCGGATTGGTATGCTTCAAGGCGCATTGCGCTGTTGGATAAGCGGTGGAGAGGCGGGAAAAAATTTCGGTAGAAATAGTAGAATTTTCGATTCTGTGTTTATTTGTCATTTGATAGTCAGGTGAGTCGTAATTTTTGAAAAATCCGAACAATACCATCATACCAGCCAAAGTAATCATCGGACTGGGTAGCTTCCACGACAAGTTTTAACTCTTCCTGAGTTAGGTTTCTTTCTAATTCCTGTTCGGCAACAGTCTGAACATCAGAGATGTTAATTGAGTAGATTATTTTATTGCGGTACATTTTATCCAACTCTTTCTAAAAATGGTTTAATAGCATCTAAACGATCTATGTTGAGCCTTCCTTCAGGAGAAAATGGACACTGGGCCAATACCCTTTTCAAGATTTTTTCCTCTCCTGAAAGGTTGGTCAAATACGTCATATTCTGAATAATCTTTAATTCAGTAAACAGGAACCAATCGTGTAAGATTTCTCTGGATTTTGTGTTACTCTGGGAAATAGGTTGGTTTATCATATTGAATTTTTCCATGAAATCAGGTTTTGCTATGATGTTGATTATTGAAAGAATTTTTTCCATTGTACCTGTTTCCCCAGAAAGAAAATTCCATAACTCATCGGCAAGCAATATCTCCTGAGGATGGAAAAACTTCCTAAATTCTATAGAGTATCCGAAGTATCTTTCCTTGTTCGATTTTGTTGGCTCTTCACTTGTCGGATCAAATGGAAAGCCTAAATAATAATGCACTTTCTTATCTGGAAATCTGTTTCTGAGACCAGTTTTAGCTTGCAAGATTTTTTCTTTTTCAATTTTAAAAATACTACTATTTGGCTTGACTGTCTTTAGTTCGATGCTCACGATATTATTTTCTGTTTCATAGAATACGTCAGCCGTGAAATTCGGAATACTGCGGTTAAGTGTTTCACCTTTGTTCTGCAGAAGTCGTTCTTCTTCAAAAACGTTAGGTTTAGATGTTCCGTTTTTCAGATTGGCTATGATTTCTGCTATAGTAGTCTCCTGATTGCGATTAATGAGTAAGTCTTGAAATTCTCTTTTTTCCCCGTTGGATAAAATGTGGGATACCTTCTCGAAGAAAGATTGCCCTATAGTCGTACTTAATCCATGAAGCCAGCTGCTTAAGGTGATTAAAAGGGGGATAGACGCTACTTTCCCTTTTAGCTTTAATGAAAAAGCATTGAGAAATGCCTCGTGAAAAGGAGCATTTCGATTTCCGAGTTCATCTTCCGGGAAATTGCTAAAGCGTGATTTAAGAGTTTTAATTACCTCTATGGCAATCTTCTCAATTTTATAATTTGTCATATTTTTCCCTCATATGGAAAATGGTCTCGGAATATGCTCCTTTATCCCTTTCTGATCGATTTAAAACAGGTCTTCTATAACGATTGACAATTTTCATCCCAACTTTTTCGGCAATAACAGGATAAAGGTTGTACTTATCATTAGCCACAAGGAAAACGTTATAATCGGATTTTAAATTCTTTTTACAGTTTATTAATACTTCAGCAATACCGTGAATGTAAGATTCTCGTGCATCTTTTCCCCGCCCCTTAGAAAGAGGACCGATTTCTAATTCGTCATTTCTCTCAAAGCCGAACAAATCGTATGCGTATGCGTGTTGTTCATGATAATCAATAAGACCAACATAAGGCGGACTCGAAAAGATGCCGTCTATTTTTTTCCTCAGCACAAGATCAGCCAACTTATTATTTTTACTTCGAAGTTTTTCTATTATATCTATTTTTCTGGAATCACCAACAAGACAATATTGAAGCGTATTAGTTCTTAATTTGTTGAAAGTTGATAACCTAACTAAAGTATCTTTGCTGTACCGTTCCCACCAATTAAGAATTGTAAAGAGTGGTTTACATATTTTCCCATGTTTGGCGCAGTAATACGTTTTTATTACCGGCTCAACTAAGGTAGCCAAATCGGCATGTGTCGTTGCCCGGCATGAACGAATCGTTCTGCTGAATATTATGCTAACCATCTTTTTTATATCAGAATTCTGAATCTTCTTGATTAACTCAAAGACAAAGTCCATTTCTTCCCGGATCGGCTGAAGGTACCATTTTTCAATAAAATTGCTTTCGGTTTCCTGTTTTAATTTAATATTGTATTTTTTTACTAAATCCCAATATATCGGTAGAAATTCATTCGATTTAAAATCTCCATATAGGTCTTCGTTAATTTCCTTATGTCTGACTTTTTGTTTGTACTCAGGAGAAGGGAAAAACTCATTATCGAACGACGTGAGTTTTTCAGTAAGTTCAGCATCAAACTGCAAAATGTTTCTCTTTGAGTTAAAGGCTCGGAGGAATTTTGTTATCTTGGATATTTCTTCTTGGAGACTGAATAGATTATATTTTTTAATCTTCACATTGCTAATAAGAGCATTAAACTTTGAAATATCAATTCCGACTGCATGCATTCCCAATTCGTTTGCCTGTACAAGCGTTGTTCCGCTACCGCAGAATGGGTCTAAAATTATATCTCCTTTATGGAAAAATACATTCTGTTTAAATTCATCGACATGACCATCCAGAAAATACTCAACGAGCTGTGGAATAAATTTACCTTTATACGGGTGAAGCCTATGAACATGCTTGGTTGTGTCGGCTTCCTTTAAGAAGTCAAAGCTCAGATGCCAGTTAAGATCTTCGCCTAATTGATTTTTCCAGTGAATTTCACGCTTGCCCCAAAACGAATCATAATAGTTTTTTAATTCAGAAATATTAATGCATATAGAGCCATTGTCATTGGTTTTATTTATTCTTCCATAATTGACTAAATAGGCAATGTTAGATTCGGTAACTTTCTTCTTTAAATAATTACTAGCCCAACGACTGGCATCTTTGATAGATAAAATATTTTCTTGATTTTTAAATAATGTTTCCATTTCGCTTTATTTCAATGCACCTTTTCCACACCGTAATTTTATTAATTCGGGCACAGCAATCAAGTGCTTTTTGCGATTAAAATCAGTTATTTCCTGGAT
>CAZAKO010000017.1:21331-27886 GCA_964485745.1 uncultured bacterium | reverse complement strand
GCCATCTGACTAAAATAACATTTATTCAAAATCCGCTCCCGATGACTAAAAAAATGAAGACACTCTTTTGATTTTTCCGTAGCGATCCCGATATAGACTGTGCCAACTGGTTTGGCTGCGGAACCTCCAGTAGGACCGGCGATACCGGTTGTGGCTAAACCGATTTCAGTGCCCATTACGCGACGCACACCCTCCGCCATTTCGATCGCCGTCTGGATACTGACCGCCCCATATATTTGCAGCGTCTCAGGTTTCACTCCCAAGTGTTGAATCTTTGCCTGATTACTATAGCAAATGCTTGCATGCACAAAATACTGTGAACTGCCCGGGATATTCGTCAAGCGATGGGCAATCAAGCCACCAGTACACGACTCAGCTACCGAAAGCGTTAAGTTTCGCTCGATAAGTAATTTCCCCACAACAGCTTCCAGTGTATCTTCGCCCCGACCATAAACTGCATCTCCCAAGATCCTCTCAAGTTCCTTGATTTGACTTTGAAGCTGCGTTCGTTTTCCTTGCTTTCCGATGAGTGTCAGCATCAGATTAACATTCGGGAAATCGGGTAGAATCGAAATATTTGTCTCGGGATGGTCAGCAATCCACTGCCGAATTTTAGCAAATATTTCTGCCTCAGGGAACCCCGTCGTATGCAACGTTTCGGTCAATATTTTCTGATTACTTAAACGGTGGATTTCGGGCAAGATTTGTTCTACAAACAGCAGCTGCATCTCACTTGGCACACCAGGCATAAAATAGAAGGTTTTATCGTCTTTTTTAAATTTCATACCCGCCGCAGTTCCAATCCGGTTAGATAAAATTTCGGCAGCAATTGGTAAGTATGCCTGTTCTTGACTCAGCGAATTCAATTTACGCTGGCGAGATTCACAAAGCCGGCGAATATGTTCATATACTTCGGAATTAAATCCTAATGGCGATTGAAAATATTGACTTACCGCAGCTTTGGTAACATCATCATGCGTGGGACCTAAACCACCAGTCACCAATACAATCTTAACTTTCGGAGGGATTTGATCAAACTGGTAAATAATCGACTCAATCGAATCGCCTACTGATACCACACAATCTACCACAATCCCGATATTTTTTAACTGGTGAATTAAAAACTGCGAATTAGTTTCTGGAATAACACCCGACAGAAGCTCATTACCAACCGCGATTATTGCCGCCTTAATCATAACAACCAGATAATTAAATTCATCACGATTGCGGTAAAAATACCGGCGACAATATCATCCAGCATGATTCCAATTCCGCCCCGAATCTTTTCGCATTTATTAATCGGGAAAAACTTAGTTATGTCAAACAATCTAAAAATACAAAAAGTCAAAAATAATAGCGGTAAGCGATTCGCAGTCAGATTTTGCGGAATTAACAATAACGCCAGCCACATTCCCACAACTTCATCTATTACGACATATGAAGGATCCACTACCCCTGAATAACTCTCTGCAAGTCCGGCAACGATTACTCCGATAACTAACAGACAACCAATAATGAAAAATTTAATTAAAAGCGAATTCACCGGAATTATCAGCCAGATAAATACCGCCAGGATGCTTGCCCAGGTTCCCGGCGCAACTGGAATATATCCAGTGAAAAAAAAGGAGGAAATGGCATTAATCAGAAGGTTTTTCTTCAATTTAACTCTATTCCTGCTTTTTCATGTGCAGTTTGTTACTCCTTTGAGAAGAAGATGAAGATTTAAAACCGTTCGAATTTGTCAATTATACCAATGATTTTAAAAAATTTTTAATAACCTTACGATTAACGACAATATATTCAACACCAGTCCAAACCGTGAAAATCGTGACCGCAAGCATCAGGGTATAGATTATTGGATATTTTTCGAGAATCTTGACATATTCTGATATACCTAAAAATATTTTCCAGCGTTGGGTAATAATGTAAACTAAAATAAAACAAACCACCCCGATCTGAGCCCCGGTCTTTGCCTTAGCCGACGAACGGGTTACCATAATCGCATCAATTGATGACATCAAAATCCGAATACCGGTTACGATAAAATCCCGCAGAATCACTAAGATTACCATCCATAATGGAATTAATCCCATTATGACAAAAGAGATAAACGCTGCCGACATCAGGATCTTATCCGCCAACGGGTCGAGAAATTTGCCCACATTAGTTACTTCCCGATATTTCCGGGCAATATAACCATCATAGGCGTCGGTCGTTGAGGCAATAATGAAAATAATTAAGGCAAATATTTCAAAATACTGATAACGATTAAACAAGAAATACAAGAACAGGGGCGTTAGCAGAATTCTCGAAAATGTAAGAAAATTGGCTTTAGTTACAATTTTTCTCATTACAACTTAGTTCGGCCCTCAATTGCCCGAGTCAAAGTCAGCTCGTCGGCAAATTCGAGTTCGATGCCGATTGGTAATCCCTGGGCAATCCGCGTAACATTTACTCCTTTAACCTTGAGTATTTTCGAAAGGTAAAGAGCAGTCGTCTCGCCATCCCGAGTCGGATTAATGGCTAAAATAACCTCTTTGATTCCCTCAAGCCGGGGCATCAAACTGTCAATATTCAGGTCATCTGGACCAATGCCATTCAATGGCGAAATTACACCACCCAGCACATGATACAAACCGCGGTAGTAACCAATTTTTTCGATTGCCAATACATCCATAGCCTCCTGGACAATACACAAAGTAGTTCGATCGCGCTTCATATCGGTACAGATGACACAGGGATCATTTTCGGCAATATTATGACACTGACTGCATTCGGTAATACGATCTTTGATGTCGATGATCGCTTTCGCCAGAGCGATTACATCTTCACGAGGATTTTTTAAAAGAAAGAAAGCCATCCGCTGCGCTGACTTTTTGCCAACTCCCGGGAAACGGGAGAGCTGCTCAATCAGGTTTTGAAGTGAATTAGGCAGGGTACTCATAAGCCGGGTATTTTTAAACCTCCAGGAAGATTTGATAATAATCCACCGGAGAGACTCGCCATCTTCTGCTGACTTAACTCCTGGGCTTTTGTCAGTGCTTGATTTGTCGCAGCTACAATCATATCTTCTACCATTTCAAGATCATCCTTAAGTATTTCCGGATCAATTTTTATCGAGATTATCTCCTGTTTACCACTTGCAACCACATTAACCATTCCGCCACCGGCGGAACCGCTAACGGTCAGATTCGCCAATTCCTGCTGCACTTCCTCCATCTGCTGCTGCAGTTTGCCAAATTGCTTCATGATATTATTCAGACCGCCTTTGGGTATCATCATTACTCCTTACGTTGGAATTATCTCACCATCAAACATATCCTTAATCTTCTGCGACATCGTATCAAAAACGCCTTTTTTGTGCAACTCTAACTGATCGGATTTTTCCTCGACGCATCTAATACTAAATGGTTTACCAGTTATCTCCTGAACGGCTGCTTCGATAATATTGGCGCGGGCTTTAATCATACCCAAATGGGATACGGCACCGTCTCGAAACAAAATTTCTAACATATTCTGCTTGATTACACCCGGTTTGCTATCTTTAAGAAAAGAGGCTAACGAAGGGCTGCTGTCCGCAACTTTCTGGATGACCATCGCCCATTTATCTTGCAGGTTGTCAGCTTGATTATCCGATATAACTGCGGCTCCCGGGGATTCCTGCGGAGTCGTTTCCGGGGAGACCTCGACAGGCTCTGTCTCTGCTTGATTATTTTTAATTTGAACCGGATGAGGTTCCGGCGCTTTGGGTTGTTGAAATAGATCCAGGTTTTCCTGCACCATATACGATTGTTGTTGATATTTGGCATCAAATCCGCCACGACTGAGAGAATCAAGTATTTTTTCGACGGTTACAGTTTGATTCATGGCACCCATTCTTAACAGGGTAAATTCCAGCAGTAAGCGCTGATTTAATGACGTTTTCAGATCAATCTGGGCTTGTGAAATCATTTTAAGCAAACGTAATAAATCCCCGGTTTGCCAGCGTTGCCCTTCTTCGATATAACGCTCTTTAATATTATTGGGTAAATCTAACATCTCAGTCGAACCGGTAGTGTTGGCAATTAGAATGTTCCGGAAATGTTCGGCTAAGCCACTCAGAAATTCAGCCAGATTAATACCCTCATCAATGATTTTTCCCGCCAGCTGGAGCAGCTTAGATTTATTATTGTTTAAAATTTCGCTCCCGAGCGAAATATACAATTCAAAATCAATTAGACTCAGGATTTTCTGGGCATCTTCGAGTTTAACCACTTTCCCGGAAAAGGCGAACAACTGATCTAACAGGCTCTCGGCGTCCCGCATGGCACCTTCCGCTTTTTTGGCAATCAGTAAAAGAATATCATCGTCAATGACAATCCCCTCTTTCTGGGCAATCATGGCAAGATGCTTAGTGATCTCGGTAAGCGGGATGCGATGAAAATCGTAACGCTGGCAGCGTGAGAGAATGGTCGCCGGAATTTTCAATGGCTCGGTCGTAGCAAAAATGAATATCACCTGCGGCGGAGGTTCTTCCAGGGTTTTCAGCAAGGCATTAAATGCCTCCTTGGTTAGCATATGGACTTCATCAATAATAAAAATCCGATAGCGCGAATTAGCCGGTGGATATTTGACATTTTCCCTTAAGTCGCGAATCTGGTCAATGCCCCGATTCGATGCCCCATCAATTTCCAGGACATCAATACTCCGTCCGGTGGTTATTTCGCTACAATTCTGGCAAGTATTGCAGGGATCAACTTCGTGTGGATTAAGGCAATTGAGACTCTTGGCGAGAATCCGGGCAGTTGAGGTTTTGCCAACACCGCGCGACCCGGTAAACAGATAAGCATGCGAAATCCGCTTGGTTTTAATCGCATTTTGCAGGGTCAAAGAGACATGTGACTGACCGATGACTTCGTCAAATCTCTGGGGTCTATATTTACGCGATATTACTTGGTAACTCATAAGCATAAACTGGCTATGCACCAGGCATTGAATCCGTTGATACCTACTCCATTTTAACTGTTGACTCGCTTTCTGAAATTTGGCGGCACATAAAAGAATTGACTACCGCTGCTCCCTTCCAGGCCTGACGGGGTTTGTCAGTTTTTTATTGCGTCAAACGGAAAGTATCATCGCCACATATCAACCTGCAGTAAATAGAACCTGATCCTCTGCCTGGCATCCACCCTGCTGGAGCGGTTTGCAGGTTACAGGGCACCGCTAGTTCCCCGTGTAGCATAGCCATTCATAATAATTTCAAAAACCAGTGGAGCTGATGGGGCTCGAACCCACGACCTCGGCGTTGCGAACGCCACGCTCTCCCAGCTGAGCTACAGCCCCTGGATTTTAACGCTTCCCGATAGATCGGGACTACAGCCCCTCAATTTTCAAATCGGCTTTGTCTCCCGATATTGACATCCTCGATGGTTCGGGACTACAGCCCCTCAATTTTCAAACAACCGGCAGTAAAGTTATAAAAGTCAGACCTCGTTTCAAAAGGTAAATTAGCTTCGTCATTTGATCTCTTTTTAGACCTTCCAGATAGATTATTTCCGGCGAAATAAGCCCTTCTTCTTCGGCTTCTCAACCTCTTCTTTCGCTTTCAAAGCCTGCTTCTGCTGCTCCTTATCTTTTTCCATTCTTTCCAGACGCTTTTCAAATTCACTCATCTCGGCGGCTTCATCCATCTCTTCTGCGGTAACTTCCGCTTGCTCCTTTGGTTGCCGAGCGGCAATGGCAGCTTGCTGACGCTCTGCTTCAAGACCTTCCAGTTTTGAAAGGACTTGAATTACCTCGCTGTGAAATTCGGCGATGGTCTGGTCTAACCGCTTCATCAATTCGTCAGTCATCATTTTTCCATAGCTCTGACCGATTTTATCCAGAATATCATCCAGCTTTGTTTTGATGTATGCGGTACGCTGGTCGGATTTGCTGAAGTCAATTTCAAGTATTTTTTTCTCCTCAACCAATTCGGCAGGTGAACCACCTCTCATGCGGTTAAATCGGTTCCTTCGCGGATTATCTACCATATTTTCCTCTCCATTTTTTAAAAGTATAGGTCAAACGACCAATGAAGTCAAGCCTTTTTATTTTGCTTTTACGAAATTCGATAATTGTTTTAGGACGTAACCAGTCAACTACCATCGGCGCAAGTTTATATCCAACTATGACCCCGACTATACCTCCCGAAAAAGGATACATTAATGTTTTCGTGCTGGTCACATCCAATAAATAATTTACCGCAATGCCCCCGGTCAATCCTATCGCAGATGTGCTGACAACCGTTGACCAGAACAGCAACTGCTGCTCTTCCTGACTGTCGTAATATTTCATTCTGAGCAGCTCCCCAATCGCAATATCAGAGAACTGATTTTCAGCTGAGCGCAGCCGAACAAAATCCCGGTTAGATTGCTGAAAATAGCCGCGTTTGATTTTCTTATCCTTTAATTTGATGATACAGTATGAATTAATTGGTACTTCTACCAAACACTTCTCGGCAAATAGGGGTTGATACTTGTTTTTCAGTTTTTCCAATTGCTCGGCGGATGGCGGCGGTATGTGCGCTATTCGCTG
>CAZAKO010000017.1:0-21231 GCA_964485745.1 uncultured bacterium | reverse complement strand
ACTTGGGAATTTTGCCCTTCGGCAGGGAGGCAGAAGCCATAAAACTCTTGATCTCATTTCCCGAAGAGAACATATGCTGGTAATAGCTGCCCAGAATGATATAATTCAGCACGTTCACATCAAATGCTCCATAAATTCCCTGCATTTGATCCTGCATTAGGCGCATTTGCTGCTTGGTGAAAATTTGATTATTGCGAATTTGAACTCGCTCATAATCATAAGCCCGATCCCAGAAATTGAACAGGAAATTTTCGCCCGCAAAGCGGTACTCCAGAGTAAGATTTACGATTTTGAACATATTAGTCCGAATTCCCGGCACCGCGAAACCAAAGCCCGGGGTAAAGTCAACTCGGTCGTATTTACCGTTACTGTAAACCAAAGCCGAATCTTCAACCGGAATGAAGCTCGCCGCCTGACCGTAAACTACGATATTGAATAATTTGCTATTTAATACTGGCATGCCAATATCCACCGCAACGGCACCATTGAGCAGCCTGTCGTAATCGGATAATCTGGTAATCCCATTCTGGATGACGGATTCATTTGGTACATTAAAGCCACTTTTCCTCAAAAATGCCCGCTGATCTGGGGTAAATGCAATTCTCAAGGAATCAATCACATCGTTATCATCGGCATCGGGATACAAATCGAGGGCATCGGCAACATCATCTTCATCGGCATCCGGTAATCCTTTGTAAGGAAAGACATCCGTCACAACGGTTCCACCAAAGACCAATGGTAATTTAGGTAATGGGCGAAAAGTCAGCCGACCAGCCATCAAGCCGGGACCGGTAATCTCCTTGGCATTGGCAGTAAAAAACTCCCAGCCAAGTCTTTTAAATTGCATGCCGGTATGGACACCAACTTTGCGGACTTGAGGATATTCAGTGGTGTTGGAATAGCCGTTCATTAGTATTCCATATCCAAGAGTAACATTGTCTAAGGCACCCAATTTGATAAAAAATGGATCCCCCGGTTGTGCCCAGCGAATATAATAGATTTTATCAGTATAATCTAAAATCTCATCCCATTCATTTTTGCGAATATTGCCCTGATCGTCCATGTAAATCGCAATATCCAGAGCGACGCCTAATTTCCCCAATGTAAACTCCGGACGGAGAGCAATCTGATTATAGATCTTATTATCAATTGTTACCGAACCCAGACCGAGTCCCATACCGAATGGTTTGCCGGCTTTTCCCTCAGCCGGTTTTTCAGCCGCCGGTGCTTCAGTCGATGCACCAGGAACAGGCTGCTCTGGTTTGTATACTTGTTCTTCCGGTTGAACTTCCATCTCTTCTTTAGGCTGTGGACCTTCTGGTTCAATATCCTGAGGAATATCAGCTGGATCCACCGGCATATTCAGGAGCTGCCCCTGGGGGGTTGAGATAATCATTTGTCCAGCTGCCATACTGGATTCAATTCCAGTAATTAAATTAAGCACATTGACATTTCCCTCAACCCCATAAAACCGGTCGCCAAATTGCTTCGAAACCATAGTCCAAAAAGAAGTTCCTTTTACTGATGCTACCGAGGTGGGTGTCTCAATTCGGAAAGTACCTTTGGTTCCGGGAGTAACCTCAGCCAATAGCCGTCCATCTGATATTTTTATCGTTTTCGTAGACAAATCTTCCCGAATTGTCACCTCGGAGTTCTTGCGAATCTTTAACAAACTCTTATCACTGGTAAAAATAACCGCGACATAACCATCTTCGGAGGTCATCACCGCATCTCCGACATGCAATCCCATACCCGTTTCGGCGATTACATTGAAGTCATTTTCACCACTTGGCTTGATCAGAACCGTGCCGACGGATTTAAGAATAGTTGCAAAATAGCTCTGTGCCATCAGCGGCAAACTGAGCATCGCCACAAGCAATATTAATCCTGCATTTTTCTTCATCTTCCCACCTAAAATTATATTTTTTGATTCTTGGATACCATCCCGATAATTATTTTGGAATCAAGTTGTTCAACAATACTGAACTCCATTTTCACTTCTTGAACCGTACCATTGGCTATTTTTAATTTGACAAAGAAAGACCGGACCAAGCCAACATCAATCTGATTGATTAAAACACTAAAAGGTGTTTTGATACTAGCTTCAATAAATTGATTTATTTCCTTCCCCATTATATCCTGGCGACTGTATTTTAACAAGTTACAAAATGATCGTGAACAACCAATAATGGTTCCACTTTTCATAAATAGGATAATGTTATCGGTCGCCGATTCAATATCGCGGGATAAACGATCCCGGCTATCCCTGACCTCCTGGTACATTTTGATTAGTTTGTCATTAAAATTCTTTAATCGGGAGCATTTTTCTTCCAATTCACTAATTTCTTTCTGCTGATTAACCGCAATGCAGCTTACCAACAAATCGTCATATTCCTCAATATATTTCTTTATCGTGTAGCCAAGACCTTCGATCGCCTCTAACAGCAGATAATGATTACCTTCCTCGATTGTCAATAGATGCAAGCCTAATTTGCTAAGCCTTCCGGATTGGTCCGTATTCCAACGCCGGATTTCCTGCTGCAGCTTTCGAATATTCTGTTCCTTAAACTCCTGAGACGCAATCAGTACATATTCTGGTAAGAGTGGAAATTCACCAATAATTTTCAATCGCTTTTGCTCTTTTGTGGGTAACAGATTATAGTTAAAGCCGGTCGTTACGGCAACACTTGCATCATTATTCAATACGTGATGAAGTTCGACCGGTTCGAAACCCGCCACCGAATTCTCTTCGGTTTGATAATTAATAATCTTGCCATTTTTAATAAAAAATAGGGCTACCGGATTAAGAATAAACCAATCGGTGTTATGTGGAAAAATTACATTGGTGCCTTTAACATCCATCAGAGATTTAGCCTTTGAGTCGCGTTCAACGATCACCAGACCATTCTGATCAGTCAGGCATAATTTAAAGAGTGGTATAAATTCATAAAATGATTCAAGGTAAATCGCCTCACAATTTGAGACCAAAGACAAGGCATTCGTTTCTTTTGCAATCTGTTCGACGACTTGAGCCGGATTATCCAGCCGATCATATTTGATTTTGATACCTAAAGTTCGGGTGACAATCTCTCCGATTTCCTCAAGGAGCTCAAGCATTTCATTTGATATCGGTCTATTCGGCAACAACCATTTGATAAAATCCAACTTAACTACTCCTTCAGTTATTTAAGATTAGTTGTATTAACCAGTAGGATTTTCTCTAATAGATCCAGATCAATCGGTTTTGGAATAAAATCAACCGCCCCTGATTTCAGCGCATCATTGGCTACATTTTGATCTTTAACACCACTCAAGACTACAATGGGAAGGTTTTTTTTATTTTGCATAATCCATTCAATCACCTCAAAACCATTCATATCCGGCATAATCAGATCTAAGAGAACTATATCATAGTCATCACTGCCAATTTTTTGGATAGCTTCAGCGCCTGAAAGAGCTATTTCCGGGATAAATCCTTTATATTCCAGATACTCGGATAAAAAATCACAAACATTGGTCTCGTCATCAACAATCAAAACTTTATTTCGATTCATTGGAAAACCTCATACCTTATTTTTAGTGGCTTTCGCATATTGATTGTTTAATATACTGGATTAAAGAATTAAAATCCATGTAATTGATTCGATTACTCTTTGGCTAACTTGATAATTTCTTCTTCATTCATCATTTTAATCGCTACCTGGGCAATTTGTGCGACCGTCGCTAAAGGTATTGTCACTTCGTATTTGACCGATTGGATATTTTTCGAACAGTGAATATTGATTGTCCAAGGTCCGGCAGATATATTTAACATCGGTTCAAATTTGCGAACATTGTAAAAATCTTGCTGGTAAAAGGGAAAATCAATTAATGTGTAGACAGCTTTCCCCTCTTCATCCAGCATCCTAATTACCGGAAAGAAGCGATATTCACCACAGGCAACTTGTTTAATAAAATCAGAGGAAAAGATATACTCGTTACCAGAGAAGCTATACTCCAGATAGCTGTTGGTTTCAGAATGGGTTTTGATTTTCATACTCTCGATCATATCGCGTAAAATCGGTAACCGCAGGCGATAATCAACCGTAAAAGAGAGGATAATTTGATCCTTTTCAAGCGGTAGCCTTTGGATTGAAGGTTCACCAATTTCAATTAAATAGGGATCGTACAAGAGCCGATTTAAAATATTCTCGAAACTATTAGATTCCTGGATATATTCTTTGACTTTAAGAGTAAACGAATCGTTATTCGATGCCTCTTTAGAAAATGGCTTTGAGACTACACTTTTTTTTGCCGGTTCTGGCTGAATAGTACCCAGCAATTGATCCAATGCTGCCCCGATACTGCGAGTTGCCGTTTTCATTTCGTGAAAATCGTCCAATTTTGGATCGCGGGCTAAGTCAACTTTCGGAACTTCAATTTGGGGCGAGGATGCTCTCGGGGTAGCTGGCTGAGCTATACTCAGCAAAATCTCGTCTAATGCAGTGTTGACGGTTTCAACCAATTTCCCCAGGTCAGTAGATTTTTCCCGGACAGTCTTAATCGCAATGGTTTTCCAATCAGCCAGGTCGGTTAACTGTAATTCGATGATATATTCGCCACTCTGTCGTTGATAGGCTCCTGCAAGGACATAATTGCTGACATCTTTAAAATGGGCATCGCTCCGAATTTTGTCAATTACGCCTTCTAATTTATCAGCTTTAAAAGCACTGACTTCCTTTATCCGGCTATAATGATCAATAATAAAATCGGCAAAACCCTCTCTCAGCCACCCGATTTCTGAGTCAGCGAAAAGATTATCGAAGGACATTACCCATAAATTAATCTGCGCATTCACGTGGTAGCTAATCAACCAGCAAAATATCAAGAAAAATCTAACTCTTAAAATCCTTCTCATTGATTTTCCCTAATAAAATTTTTTAACCAACCCTCATTCCCATGCTGCAATTAACTCAATTTCAATGCGACGACATTATTTTTAATTAGCGATTTAAGTTCATTATTATTTAGTAGGAAATCAAGCATTTTTACTCCTCAACCATCTTTTGACCTATAAATGATAATGAACAATTAGTCAATTTTTAAATAAGATGATCTGTTTCTGATGCACCTTAGCCACTTTTTTATTAAATTCACCCCGGATTGAACTCGCGAGGAAAAATGATTTCGAATGAGATTAACAGGAACGAAGAGGGCAATGCACGTCCTTTAAATTTCATCCATCAGATTATCGAAGAGGATAATCAATCGGGTAAGTTCAACAAGCGTGTCCATACTCGCTTTCCTCCTGAACCAAATGGTTATCTGCATATCGGACATGCCAAAGCGATTTTGTTAAATCACAGTACGGCAAAAAAATACAATGGGAAATTCAACCTGCGCTTCGACGATACCAATCCGATTAAGGAAGAGAACGAATATGTTCAATCAATTATTGATGATGTCAAGTGGCTCGGCGCCGATTTTGAGGATCGCCTCTTCTACGGATCCGACTATTTCGACCAGATGTACAAATATGCCATCCAACTCACCAAGAAGGGCAAAGCCTATGTCTGCGACCTTTCGGCTGAGGAGATCAAAGCCACCCGCGGAACACTGACTGAACCCGGACAGGAAAGTCCCTATCGCAACCGTAGCATTAATGAAAATCTCGACCTGCTTGAGCGGATGAAAGCCGGTGAATTTCCCGACGGTTCCCGGACCCTCCGAGCTAAGATCAATATGGCATCACCCAATTTGAATATGCGCGATCCCGTCATGTATCGCATCCTGCATGCATCTCATCACCGCACTGGTGATAAATGGTGTATCTATCCCATGTATGACTGGGCACACGGTCTGGAAGATTCCATTGAGGGCATCACTCACTCACTCTGTACCTTGGAATTTGAAGACCACCGTCCACTTTACGACTGGTTTCTGAATGAGCTGGATATCTATCGCCCCCAGCAAATCGAATTCGCCCGCCTGAATCTGACCTACACCATCATGAGCAAGAGACGATTACTGGAACTGGTCAAAAAGAAGTACGTCAACGGCTGGGATGATCCCCGCATGCCGACCATTTCCGGCATGCGCCGGCGCGGCTATACCCCGGAAGCCATTCAGAATTTCGCCGAAAGGATTGGTGTCGCCAAACGCGACAGCACAGTAGATGTCGCACTGCTGGAATTCAACGTCCGGGAACATCTGAATAAAATTGTCCCCCGCTTTATGGGAGTGTTCAACCCGCTGAAAATTATTATTGATAATTACCCTGATGACCGGGAAGAGTATCTGGAAGCCATCAACAATCCGGAAGATCCAGGC
Organism: uncultured bacterium; assembly: GCA_964485745.1. Classification (GTDB taxonomy): domain Bacteria; phylum Fidelibacterota; class UBA2242; order UBA2242; family UBA2242; genus CAZAKO01. Next base: position 14,922 of record CAZAKO010000017.1, on the reverse strand, counting down.
GCCGGGATTCGCCAGGTGCCCTTTTCAGGGGAATTATACATAGAAGCCGATGATTTTATGGAAGCCCCACCAAAAAATTTTTTTCGTCTGGCGCTCGGTCGCGAGGTACGGCTGCGCTATGCCTATTTCATCACCTGCACACAGGTTGTCAAAGACAGTAAAGGCAATATTATAGAGGTTCATTGCACCTACGATCCAGCGACCCGCGGCGGCGATTCTCCCGACGGTAGGAAGGTTAAAGGAACACTGCACTGGGTCTCCGCCCGGCATGCCCACACCGCCGAAGTGCGATTATATGATCGCCTTTTCAATGTGGAAAATCCCGGCGGTGAACATTTTCTCGAGCAGCTGAATCCGGAATCCCTGAAAATCCTGAAAAACTGTCTCATTGAGCCGGCACTGACCGAACAAGCTGTACCCGGCTTCCGCTTTCAGTTTGAACGGCTGGGCTATTTCTGCATTGATCCGGATAGTACACCCGAAAACCTGGTCATTAATCGGACCGTAACTCTGCGGGATACCTGGGCTAAAATTGCCGGGAAATAAATAATCTTAGATACGATTAAAATAAAACCAGTATAGAATTAGCCGCTACCAATTATCGGTTATATTTGCATCTATACAAATTGACGTAAGTTCGATGTAATTAACTAAAACGGTTGAAACGGTCTCCGGTTTTTTACTTATTGCGTTTACTTTAGTATTTATATTAGAGAGAATTGGCAGCTTCTCTGATTGCCTTTGCTATGCCTTCGGCGTCGAGGCCGAGATTTTTCAACAATATTTCCCGCGCTCCATGTTCGATAAAATAATCCGGCAAACCCAGATTAATAACTGAAGTTTTCCATCGGTTCTTTGAAATAACCGCGGTTAAGGTACTGCCGAAACCTCCTTGAAGGGCATTTTCTTCGATAGTAATAAGATAGCGATGGCGCTGGGTGATTTGTTTTAGATAATCCTGATCAAATGGTTTGATGAATTGGGCATGGATTAATGTGGGATTAATCCCCTCTTTCCGAACTAATTTAAGTGCTTTCTCGGCTAAATTCGTCATCATTCCAACAGAAATGACGGCAATGTCGCGACCCTCAACAATTGGCACCCATTGTCCAATTTTCAAAATTGCTGGCTCCCGCATTTGATCAAATTCTACGCAGGTATCTTTAGGATAACGGATTGCGAAGGGATTTTGATTCTGGGCCAGGGCAGTAAACAGCAAATCCCGCAATTCATTGCCGTTTCTGGGAGCAGTAACAATCATATTGGGGATCGTGGTCATATAAGTTAAATCAAAAACTCCATGGTGGGTTGGGCCATCTTCTCCGACTAAGCCAGCTCGATCCATCACAAAAATAACCGGTAAATTCTGAAGAGCTATATCGTGAATTACATGGTCAAAGGCGCGTTGTAAAAAGGTGGAATAAATTGCCACCACCGGACGATAGCCTCCAACCGCCAAACCACCGGCAAAGGTTACCGCATGTCCCTCAGCAATGCCGACGTCAAACAACCGCTCAGGGAATCTTTGCCGATATTCGACTAAACCGGTTCCATCACACATCGCCGCGGTGATAAAAATTGCCTCGGGTTTCTTTTCACCAATCTCACAGGCTATTTTACCAAAAGCATTTAAAAAAGCTAAGGAACACTCTTCCTCAGGTTCAGGTTTATGATTAACCGGTCCAATGCCATGATATTTGGTGGGATCACTTTCAGCACTGGCTAATCCCCGACCCTTCCGCGTTTTAATATGCAGCAGTACTGGATAATTGAGATTTTTAATATTATTAAGAGTACTAATCAAGACCGGTAGATCATGCCCATCTATTGGCCCAAAATAGCGAAATCCAAATTCTTCAAATAAAATACCCGGAGCCAAGAAATTTTTTAATGACTCTAAGGTTTTACGCCCAAACTTGCGCAACGCACTAGTCCCTTTGGGTAAGAGTGCCAGGGAGTTCCAAATTTGATTCTTTAAATTTAAATATTGCGGACTGGTTAAGATCCGTGTCAGATATTGACTGATGGCACCGACATTACGGGAAATTGACATTTCATTATCGTTTAAAATTACCAGTAATTGTCCCTTAATGTTGTAGACATTATTGAGTCCTTCGAAAGCTAATCCGCCAGTTAACGAACCGTCACCAATCACGGCTATAATTCGATTTTTTGCACCCTTGAGATCGCGCGCCGCGGCTAATCCAACTGCCGCCGAAACAGATGTGCTGGCATGCCCTGCTCCAAAAACATCATACTCACTTTCCTTTATCTTACAAAAACCACTGATTCCACCAAATTGCCGAATGGATTTAATCTGCTCTCGGCGACCGGTCAAAATTTTATGTCCGTAAGCCTGATGACCAACATCCCAGATTAGTTTATCATCGGGTGTGTCAAACACATAGTGTAACGCCACAGTCAGTTCGACTACTCCTAAACTCGGTGCCAGGTGTCCCCCGGTTTGAGTTATAGTTTCGATAATATACCTGCGTAACTCTGAACAGAGCATTAGCAGATCAGGCTCACTTAATCCGCGGAGATCGTGCGGTGAATTGATTAATGGTAAGATCTTATAGTCGAGAGAATTTTCGATAACTTCAACCATTTAATTTCAGGATCATTTGCTCAATAAAATAGTGGTGAATCCGGGTATCATCGGTCAGTTCAGGATGAAAAGTCGCTACCAAAATGTTCTGATAGCGCACTAAAACAGCCTCATTAGCTAAATTCCCCAGAATTTCGATCCCATCATTAATTTCACAAAACCGGGGTGCTCTGATAAATACAGCTTTAAAAGGGGCAGAATCAAAGGTCAATTCGATGTCGCTGGTAAATGACTCAACCTGCCTGCCGTAGGCATTCCGAATCGTTTTTAATGGGATTAGATTAAGTGGATTAATATTGGGATCATGGTTACTATTTGAGAGTAAAATAGCACCGGCACAGGTACCAAAAATAGGTCGGTTAAAAACTAATAACTTTTCCCGGATTGCCATTTCATCCATTAATTTCGACATGGTAGTTGATTCACCGCCGGGAATGATCAAACCGTCACAGGAATCGAGTTGCTCCGAATAGCGAATAACTTCTGCCGGAATCCCGATCTTAGTCAGGATACCGATATGTTTAGCAAAGGCTCCTTGCAGTCCTAAAACGCCAATCTTGGTCTGTTTCATATTAAATTTATTCTTACCCTTGGCGTCAATTACCAACCGCGCTTGGCCATTTTTTCCGCTTCCGGCATTTTGGCAATATCCAAGCCGGGCATCGCTTCCCCCAATCCCATAGATACTTCTGCCAGCTTTTCCGGACTATTGTAATATGTTGTGGCTAACACGATTGCCCGTGCTCTGGCAGCCGGGTCTTCCGATTTAAATATTCCCGAGCCAACAAAAATAGACTCGGCACCCAGCTGCATCATCAAGGAAGCATCAGCCGGGGTCGCGACTCCACCGGCGGCAAAATTCGGTACCGGAAGTTTACCGGTTTGAGCAACCTGCTGTACAACCTCAAAGGGCGCACCCAGCTGTTTTGCCGCAGCCATCAATTCATCGTTTGTCAAAGTAGATAATCGGCGGATTTCGGATTGGACCCGGCGCATGTGCCGCACAGCCTCGACAATATTGCCACTACCGGCTTCACCTTTGGTACGGATCATTGCCGCACCTTCACCGATGCGCCGCAAAGCCTCACCCAAATCCCGGCAGCCGCAAACAAACGGAACCTTAAAATCGTGCTTCCAGATATGATTCTCCTCATCTGCGGGAGTCAACACTTCACTTTCATCAATAAAATCAATCTTTAATGCCTCAAGGATTTGCGCTTCGGCAAAGTGACCAATCCGACATTTTGCCATAACAGGAATGGAGACCGCCTCCTGAATTGCCTTGATTACTTTAGGATTAGACATGCGGGCAATTCCGCCTTGAGCCCGAATATCAGCCGGGATCCTTTCCAAAGCCATTACGGCTACCGCACCGGCTTGCTCGGCAATCTTTGCCTGCTCTGGAGTGGTTACATCCATGATGACACCACCCTTGAGCATCTCGGCAAGCCCAACTTTGACTTCAAATGAACCCTTATCCATTTTTATTACCTCAATTCATTCTACTCGATAATTTACTTATTTATCGGTGAAATTGGTTGATTTTTTTTACCACAGCCATGACCGTCTCAGCCGGGGTCGAAGCGCCCGCTGAAACGCCGACCGTGTTTATATCTTTGAACCATCCCAAGTCAATGTCCTTGGGTCCCTGGACCTGGTAACTGCGCGGATTGATCTGTTTCGCAATCGCTGCCAATCTTTTTGTATTTGCACTGGTAAAGGAACCGACGATGATCATCACATCATTTTGTACGGCTAACTCTTTCAGTTGTTTCTGGCGATTCAGGGTTGGGTGACAGATAGTGTTGAGAATGCGTAAATCTTGAACTTTGGTAATTAAAATATTTACAATTTCATTCACATTGTCCATAAACTGGGTTGATTGAATTACAACTCCAGCTCTCCTTAAAGCGGGTAATTGTTGTGCGTCAGCAGCATTTGATAAGATTAGCGGATCATGAACTTGACTGACAATTCCCTCCACCTCATCGTGCCCTTTATCACCAATGATAATAACTTTGCGATCATCTTCTTCTAACATTTTGGCGGCTCGATGAATTTCCTGAACCAATGGACAGGTGGCGTCAATAATCACCAGGCCCTTCGCGACCGCCTTTTGCCAAATGGGTAGAGGTGTCCCATGAGACCGAAATAAAACCGGCATGTCCGACGGTACTTGATCAATATCGCTGAAGACGATTGCTCCTGCCTTTTCCAAATCGGCGATAACCGATTCATTATGCACAATATCGCCCAACATGGCAACTTTATGATGCTCAGTAACTGCCTTGCGCGCCAACTCTATCGCCCGCTTAACTCCTAAACAAAAACCGGCATTCCGGGCAACGGTAATCTTGAGTGAACTCATTTTATCTTCGCTGCAGTAATTTGTTGTTGAGCCTGATATTTACCCTTTCTATCGGCATAGGACATCCGACAGACTTCATCACTTTCGAAAAAAAGTACCTGACACAATCCTTCATTAGCATAGACTTTAACCGGTACGGGCGCCGAATTTGTCAGCGAAATAGTTATAAACCCCTCCCACTCCGGTTCCAGGGGTGTAACGTTAACAATTAATCCACAGCGGGCATAAGTAGATTTTCCAGTAACAATCGCAATCACATTCCGCGGAATTCGTAAATATTCCAGACTCCGAACCAGTCCATAGCTGTTCGCCGGTATCAGACAGAAATCGCCGGTTCGATTTTCAAAATTCGCATCATTAACATTTTTGGGATCAAGAACAGCGAGAGAATTTTGACGAATAATTTTAAATTCATCAGCGATCCGTAAATCATAGCCATACCCGGATAATCCATACGAGATTACTCCCTTACTAACTTGCTCCTCGACAAATGGTTCGATCATCCGATATTGCTGGCACATTTTTGCGATCCAGCGATCCGACTTAATACTCACGCTTTCACTCCTGAATTTGGCTGCTCAACTGATCTTCGGGCAACCGGTAAAATTCTATTAAGAGCAGTTTCCAGCGAGCCTTTAATTGTAGCTCCAGCGGCAAAATAGTGACCACCACCACCAAATTGAATAGCAATTTCATTAACCAAAATTTTGCCTTTGGAGCGAAAATTGACCCGGATCGTCTCATCATTCGTTTCGAGAAACATTATCGAAACCTCAACTCCTTTGATAGATCGAACAAAATCGGTAAAACCATTAATTTCATCTAAGGTTACTCCCGTAGCTAATCGATCGGCAGTCGTTATCGTAAACCAAGCCAGTCTTCCATCGCATCCGTATTGAACCTTTTGGAGAGCGATTCCCAACAGCTTCATCCGCTGGGGTGTGTAGCTTTCATAAACTTGCTGGAAGATTTCCATCGGTTTGACACCTAATTTGATGAGCTCGGCAGCAATTTCCATCACCGTTGAATTGGTATTCTCAAATCGAAACGAGCCGGTATCGGTCAATAAACCAACGTACACAGCTTTGGCAATTTTTTGATCAATGCTTTGCGGATATAGAATTTTGAGCAGCTCATAAATCAGGCAAGCAGTTGCCGGAGATTCTTCATCCACAATTTTATGAGTACAGCATAAATGATTTTCCGAATGATGATCAATACAGATCGTCGTAAGATTCAAATGGCTCAGCTCGTTGCCCAGTTTCCCCAGCCGGGAGAAGCCCCCAATATCCAGAGTAAAAACCAGGTCAATTGTTCTTAATATTTCATCATGCTTTTCGGGATTATAGCACCATATAACGCCATTTGGATCCAAAAATTTATATTCCTCTGGCGTCGCGGAATCATTGAGGATAATTGAACAAATCCCCATTCCTTTAAGACAATAGTACATCGCTAATTCTGATCCCAGACCATCTCCGTCAGGGTTCACATGGGTGGTTAACAATATATGTTTGCTTTTCTTAATCTCTGCAATTATCGGTTGCCAATTATGATCCATCTTCAATTCCTAAAAAATAACTCTAAATTTATCCTTTTATCCAATAATATCAAATTCTTATCAAAGGCTAATTCTGATCGAGAAAATAAAGACAATTTTTAATCTTTCACCGGGTAATCACCCTTTGGTAAAAGTAAAAATAAACAAAATGTTATCTGTTGGGTTTAATTAGCTGATTTTATTTGGAATTAACGAAATAAAAATTATTTTAACAGAGTCGAACAGGTATTAGCATAAAATCAAGGGGATAAGTTATGGCAATGTTTCAACAATACATAGATAAGCAAGGTCGCTGGCGCTGGAGACTTCGCGATGATGAAGGAAAAATTCTTGCAACTTCTGGCGTGAGTTTTGAAAATCGGTCAGCCTGTCTTGAAAATCTTGAGGCATTCAAACAGCTTTCAGACACTTCCGAGGTTCGGATTTATACTTTACCTGAGGAATATGACGTTTATATCGAGGGGTATGAGCCACCACAAGAGAAATATGAGGTTGAAAAGGCAGAGGAAACAGTTCCTGTCGAATCGCAGGCAAAACCTGAGGCGATTTCCGAACAGCCTGACGATATCCCTCAGATTGAGCAAAAAACATTCCCTCCCATGCCTCCTAGAGTGAAAAAACCTAATTGGGCGCTAATTACAGCTATAGTCGCAATCGGGATTATCGTTATCCTGATTATCCTTTTTTCCGTGCAAAATAGGTCGAAAGAAAGAGAAAAAGAGTTAAGCGTTGCAGCTGAAATCACTACTTCTCCTGAAGTAAGTGAAGAAATTACTGTACCCGAGGTAATTGATACAGTAAGTGCCGAGCCGGTTCTCGAAGCCAAAATCGAATCACCCGAATTAATGAAACAAGCCGAACCAGTTCCTAAGGATGTCTTTCACAAAGTAGCAAAGGGTGACAATCTTTGGAATTTAGCCGATGAATATTATTCCGATTCTTTTTTATGGCCAAATATCTATAACGGCAACCTTAACAAAATCAAGAATCCGGATTTCTTGCGACTGGGCATTGATCTGCTTATTCCGGGGCTTAAGGGTAATTACTTAAAACTAAGCGTAGAAGATCAGAAAAGACTGGCCGTAGGTTATATGCGTGCCTATCTGATTTATAAGAAACTTGGTAAACCTGATGCCAGGTATTATCTGTGGGTCGCTCAGCTATATGATTACAATATTTTAAAAGATTATCAGGGACAAGTTGACCTGAAAGATTTAAATGCCATCCAATCCTACAAAAAACGTTAGGAGTAGCTAAGATGTCATCATTTCAAATTTATGAAGACCAGAATAATAAATGGCGCTGGCGACTAAGTTCTGATGAACAAAAGATAATCGGCGTTTCCAGAATCAGTTTCCCGACGAAAGAAGATTGTTTACTCGGGGTGAAAACGGTGATCAAACAGGCGAAGGAAGCCGACCTCGAGTCAGCTGAAACTGAATAAAAATATTTCGCAGCGTATAGCAAAATAAATTAAGAAATTACTTTCAACAGAAATTGAGGATGATTGTTAAACTTAATTTTTCAATCACCTTTTTGATCCACCCTTTCCATGCAATTTGCGATATAAGCTTAAAGCCACCGGAAAGGGTGACAAGGCGCGTTCAAAAATACCGCGAGAGTAAGCAATAATCAAACCGTAGTTGGTTATCGGCACACCAACACGCTGGGCGTGCATAATCCGCGACAGCACCTCGCGTCGGTTGAACATGCAGGATCCACAGAGAATAATCAACTTGTATTTTTCAAGGTCAGCGGGGAAATCATGTCCACGACAGTAATTAAAACTAATTTCGCAACCGGTATATTGATTCAACCACCGTGGAATTTTTACCGTGGCAATATCATCTTCGATTGGATGATGCGTACAGGCTTCGGCAATCAAGACCTGGTCGCCGGTTTTTAAAGAATCTACCACTATTGTCCCACGCACAAATTCATTCAAATTACCTTTCAACCGCGCGAAAAGAATCGAAAATGAGGTCAATCTGACATCATCCGGTGTCTCGGCTGCAACTTGTTGAAATACCTGAGAATCCGTTATAACCATTGCCGGTTTAGTCTTCAATTTTTCAAAAGCATACTTCAATTCTCGCTCTCTCACAACCAGGTTGCAGGCACCGTTATCAAGAATATCCCGGATAGTCTGCACTTGAGGCAAGATCAATCGCCCCTTGGGCGCTTCTTTATCAATTGGTACCACTAAAACTATCAAATCTCCGGGATTAATTAGATCCCCGACAATTACTGGATTATCGATAATATCCGCCGGAGTCTGCCTGATAATTGCTTCCTTTAAATCCAAAATGCCCCGATTATCAGTAGCAACAGTTTTGACCAGATGAAGGTTTAGTCCTGCTAATTTTTCAACTAACTTGCCGTCCGGCTCAAAGAGGTCAATTTTATTCATCACAACAATCACAGGAATAGCGCGACGCTGGAATTCGGCAATTAATTCCTCCTCAAATTGATTCCAGTTATTTGCAGTAATTACCAGAATTGCGAGATCAGTCCGATCAAATATTTTGCGAGTCTGCTCAATCCGCTTCTGACCCAGTAATCCTTCATCATCTATTCCAGCTGTATCTATAAAAAGCACCGGACCAACTGGCAGCAGTTCCATCGGTTTCTCAATTGGATCTGTTGTGGTACCGGCTATTTCCGAAACAATCGCAACTTTCTGCTGAGTTAGGGCATTCAGCAACGACGATTTCCCGACATTTCGCCGTCCAAAAATACCAATATGTAACCTGAATCCTTTGGGCGTTTTTTGCATTTTTACCTGATTTTAAATTCCGTTATAAGTTTCTAATTATTAGCTAGAAAAGTGAAATTCGACTTAATGTATACCTTTAAGTGTTCTGGATTCTATACATCATGCATATTTCCAAATGCAATCATTTAATTCTCTGTATATCAGTGTGTTACAATTTTCTTGAGAATATCTAAATAGGCTTGAAAATTTTCATTCAAGCTCAAATTTCGTTCTGTAACAATCCCCCAATTATCGGTCAATCGAATTCGGTTATTGCCGCAGATTGCTGCACCACTCCCGGCAACATAAGACCAACGTTTGCCCTTAATTTCACAAAAGCAAATGCCAACCTTTAAGAAAGACCGCAGCCCTTCAGAGATCCTCTCCAATTTGGTTTTCAGTGATAATTTATCATCATCACATATTTCCCGAAGCTGTCTGATTAAGGTGTGATTCATTAATTCTTACTAATTGTTGAAGAAGGCAATATATATTTCGTTAGCAAATTAGATATAAACATCTCTCTCACCTGCTACTGTATCCTGATACATTTTCTCAAATGTCTGAAGCAGTGTTCCCTGATTGAAATAGGGATTGTTCCGAATTTCATTCAATTCTTTGGCAATCATTTTTTCACCAACCTCTTTAGTTTCCGGTGAGGCATAATCATCTAAATATTCACGGAATGTCAAAACTGCATTGAGTTTACAAAATTTTCCTTCGGTACAACTTTTAAGCAGCCGCATGATTTTATCGCCCGTCCGCCCGCAGCGATAACCGGCAGTACAGAACGAGGTGATCATTCCCATTTCCGCCAGCTCACGAACAACTTCATCCAAGCTGCGGGTATCACCTAACATAAACTGCTGCTTGTCAATCTCTTGGTGATGCTTTTCCAGCATACTCAATTCTTTTAGTGCCTCCGTATAACCACCAATACCTATTTTAGTGGAAGCATCGGTCTGCGTACAACCGACCTGAATTACTTCCCGTCTTAACTCAGCTCGTTCCCGAGCGGTAATGATTAATCCCGTGTAAGGCACTGATAGACGTAAAACCGTCACGAGTTTTTTAAAGCATTCATCATTAACCAAATATTGTGAATTAGTGCTCAGATCAGATCCGGCTGCGGGCATCATCCGCGGAAAGGAAATCGTGTGCGGACCAACTCCAAATTGACGTTCCAGATCAATCGTATGGTAAAGTAGCCCCATTACTTCAAAGCGCCAGTCGTAAAGACCAAACAGGACCCCGATTGCCACATCATCAATTCCGGCATCCATCGCCCGGTGCAGGGCATAAAGCCGCCATTGATAATTGCCTTTTATTGTATTCACCGGATGAACCCTGGCATAAGTTGGTTTGTGATAAGTTTCTTGAAATACCTGATAGGTACCAATACCAACATCCCAGAGTTTTTTCAACTCCTCGATAGCCATCGGTGCAGCGTTAACATTCACCCGCCGGATTTCTCCTGTGCCACGTCGAGCTTTTCGTTTAACATGGTAAATTGCATCAATTGTCCCGGCAATATAATCTGCATCTGTGCGAGGATGTTCACCATAAACGACAATCATCCGTTTATGACCTTCATCAATTACAGCTTCGGTCTCCTGTCTGACTTCATCAAGACTCAGAATCCGCCGTTTCTCGGCTTTGTTGCCAGATCGAAAACCACAGTATGCACAGTTATTAACACACAGATTACTGCAGTACAGCGGAGCAAAAAAAACGATTCGGTTATCGTAAACTTTACGTTTGACTTCCAACCCAGACTGATACATTTCCTCCCAGAGATCGGGATCTGAGACCTGTAGCAGCGCGGCTGTTTCTGCCGGTTCCAGACGTTCGATACTCAACGATTTCTGGATAATATCCCGGATATACCGTTTATCAGGTTTTTCATTTTTTTCCAAGGTTTTAAAAATCAATTCCTCGTTGATAAAATCGCACCCGTGGATTAGATATTTTTCAATCTCATCCGGTCTAATTACGTTTCTGATCCAGGTTTTTACGTCTAAATCCAACATATTATCCATTTATTTGATTAACTCTCCACGCAATGAAAAACTGATTTATAATTTTGAGATTTGGAATTTGGAATTTGAAATTTTAAAGGCGAATCTCCTCTGGCATAGGAGATTGTATAACCTGCTTCTTTGACCATTCCAAGTGCACTTTTCAAGCTATCGGCATGATCAATTCCAGATACATTTTTCCCCGGATAAATGTTATAATTTTCTTTGAGATAATCGGGCGTAAATGTGGGCATAATGACATTGGCACCAATTTGTAATCCGCGCCGACGGGCTCCCGGCTGGAGACTATCCAGAGCACTGGTTGCGGGAATATTGGCATAGGGATTCAATAATCGTGTCAGGGCCAGCGTTCTATATGTAAGATTAAGATCGCCATTCAACTCGCTTGCTAATGGAGTCTGAGGGTGAACTACTAAGGGTCCTAGTCCGATCATATGCAGTTTCATCAATGACAATTGCTGGATGGCAAGCGCCAGATTCTCAAGAGTTTCGCCCGGTAATCCGACCATAATTCCCGAACCAATTTCATAGCCCAACTTGCGCAGCAATTCGAGACATTTTCGCCGTTCGTCCCAGAACTTACCCGGTCGGAGGCGACTGTAATTGTCCTGGTCGAAGGTTTCGATCTTCAGCAAATAGCGATCTGCACCGGCATCGCGCCAGAGTTTATAGGTTTCTACATCATGCTCGCCCAGAGAAAGCGTTACTGCCACCGAATAGCGCATCTTAATCGCCTTGATTATCTTGGCAATAATCTCCGGATTGTAATAAGGATCATCACCAGCTTGCAAAACAATCGTGGTAATCCCGGCAGCCGCAATTTCCGCCACGCAAGCCATGATTTCCGCAAAATTCAGCCGATATCGAATAATTTTCCGATTTGCCCGACGCAATCCGCAGTAGAGACAATTCTCTTGACAGTAATTGGAGAACTCGATGATCCCCCGTAAATACACTGCATCACCGAAAACTTTGCGGCGGAGCTCATCGGCTGCGGCAAATAATTTTTCGTCGTCCTTACCATTCAGGTAGCTAAGAATCGCATCAAAATCAAGCGTCATACTACGCAACTTTCAAGGTCGTGGACTTAATCTTGACATTTTCAATTTGCCCTAATTTGCCGGTCATGGCGCCCAGTTCATCGGTGGTCATTTTCAGAATCAGAAAAATGATCGCCACATTCCGATCGGGCATGGGATAGCCAACCCTGAGCAGAATATTTTTCGCATAATGATGCAGCATTTCATTAATCTGCTGATAAGCCAGATCGCGGTCATAGACCGTGATTGTTGCCGTGTGCACTAATGTCTTCATAAAAAATCCCATCCTTTGGTTAGCGAAGGGATGGGAATTTATCTTGCTATTTTGATTTCAATTCCGCACCCCTCGATGTTAGAAATTTCCTTCATCTCAGGCAAAAAGCGGGATGAATTTAAAGCAAAATAAACAAATTAAAAAAGTCTTTATTAGCCTATCGAAGGTTCAGCACACCATAAAATAAAACCTCCCGAAGGTGAGACTTGTCCCGCTCTGGCGGGAAACCTTCGAGAGGTTAAAAACGAACGCTTTCAAATACGTCTATAACACCTCTTTGATTTTCTCGACCAGATTTCGTTTTGGCTGGACACCGATCAGCTGGCTGGCTATTTTTCCATCTTTGAAAATCAAGAGGGTCGGAATGCTGCGGATACCATATTGCTGGGCAAACTTTTGGTCATTTTCCACGTTCATCTTGCCGAATTTGATCTTACCGTCATATTCATTTGACAATTCTTCGACCAGCGGGGCGATCTTCAGACAGGGCATACACCAGGATGCCCAGAAATCAACCAGTACCGGAACTTTCGATCGTAAGACCTCTTTTTCAAAATTCTGATCGGTAAATTCTAACATAACAAACCCTTATCTTAATTTTAAATGATCACTTCTATCATAACTCAATTTTCAGCGGAAATATAGCAGGTTCAAATAACAATCACAACCGCAAATTAAACCAATCTTTACGCTTGTCGGACAGGCTTCAACCACTGTAGAATTTCGGGCAATGTTGGTCGTTTTCCGTACATCAAGACTGCCGTCTGGAATATTTTTCCGGCGGCTAACATCGCCAGTACTGCCGCTGCCATTAAAACTATCGAGGTGCTGATAATCTGCCAGGCAGGCGGGGTAGTCATGCCAATCAGTAAAATCATAAAGAAAGGCGTCACAAACGGGATGAATGCTAAAATTGCGGTTATTATTGATTCAGGATTCATGATCACGTACGACGATAACATTACCGGCAGAATTGAGATGATGGACACGATCGAAACAGCTTGCTGGGCATCCTGCTCCGAAGTAAATATCGAGCCGATTGCCGCAAAGATGCTGGCAAAAAACAGATAACCGATTACAAAATACCAATAGAAAAAAAGTATTTCTCGGGATGATAAAATCGCAATCCCACGATTAGCAGAAATAAAAGAACCAAAAATCATGTATAGTGTCAACTGGGTCAACCCCAGCAAACCCAGTCCCAGGATTTTCCCGCTCATCAATTGGGTTGGGCTGACTGAAGACAACAGAATTTCGATTAGCCGGTTGGTCCGCTCGCTTAGGACGCTGCGTAATAAAACCTGCGATGACATGACAATCGCAAAATAAAGCATCAACACGAAAATCACCGGGATCAAATAGTAAAGCATTTCATCCCGCTGCTGCATCTTACCGTTCGCGCTGACCTCAATCGTTTTAAAATCGACCGGCTTAGTAATTTCCTTGACCATTTCAGGATCGAGCCCTGAATTTGCGATTCGTTGATCTAACAACACCGTATTGACCGCCGACCGGATTTCCTCTTGCTCGCGGTAATTTCCCAAATAGCGGGCGTAATAGGTCACCTCATTTGCCTCCATCACATTGGCAGGAATGTAGACATAGGCATCAACAATTGCCGAATCTAACAAACTAGTTGCCATTTTCAGGGCATCATCTGTATTCGAATTACCCAGCTGGATTACCTGGTACTTAGGCTGTCCATCTTTCAAACGATAATGCTCACTGAGGAATTGCTCGATATTCCAGGCCAATTCACCATTTTCTGCCACAAGCGCTACCAATTGTACACCCGATTCCCCCTTCATAACCAGTGATGGTAAAAACATCGAGCCGACGACAATCAGGGGTATTATCAAAGTTGAAATAATGAACCATTTCGAGCGGATGCGAGTCAGATATTCCCAACGGGTAATGATGAAGATGTTTCTCATTGATCCGGCGCTCCTTTGACCAGGTCAATAAAAATCTGCTCTAACGACGGCTCTTCGATATCTACATGGGTAACCGTAACTCGCGCAATTACCTTTTTCAGAATATCATTGATTTCAGTCGTATGGCTGAGACTTCCGCTTATGACCGAATCATTAATGGTCCATGCTTCCCGAATTAAATCTGTTAGTTGACTCTTCTCCCCTTCGAATTGAATTTTAAACTTCTTGACACCGTAGTTTTTTTTGATTTCTTTCAGGTCACCATATAAAATTCTTCTCCCAGCATTAATCAGGCAAATCCGACTGCACAGCTTCTCAATTTGTTCCATCTGATGGGCCGAAA
>CAZAKO010000016.1:21023-28344 GCA_964485745.1 uncultured bacterium | reverse complement strand
CAGCTATTATACATGTCGAGAAAATACGGAAGTTCTAGTTGAAATGGAATTTTAATTAGGTCATAATGCTAAGCACTATGACCAAATAAAATATGAAAATATACTTCTGCAAGGTTAACGCTATCTTTGTGCTCCTTGTCCCAATAGGGATTCCATTGGAGCGGTTTGTTTAATTGTTGACCCGAATATTGCCGAAGATTGCATCACCCTTGATTGTGATTGTCGGTCCGCTGCTCGTACTGCTTGCCCAATTTTCGGCTCTGCCAAAGAATTGTGAAACCAAAAAATTAATCGAGCATTGGAGGGGAACATAAATCTCAATCGTGCCAAAGATGGTATTGGTTGTTAATGTACATCCCTCCGGGGCAATTCCTGCCTGGCGCAGATCCAGGGTCAGACTTCCAAACATGGCATCTAGTTTAACGGTGCGCAATTGCCGTGACGTGAGTTTTCTTTTAGTATTACAAAAAAAGGAGCTGATCTCGACTTTGTCATCGGCAGACTGGGAAGAGAAGTCGGTGCTATCTTCATTTTGAGATGGGAAGCGCTTTATTAACATCCCAATTCCAATGATGATGAGAATTACCGGCCAGAATCGCCGGATTTGATGCCAGTTGATAATGTTTAGAGAGGAGAGCAGGAACAGAATGCCTAATAGAATCAGCAAGATGCCGCTGTTGCGGTCATGTCTCCCTATTTTGGAGATACCGATTGCAACCAGGATCAGGGGCCACCAGCGGTGGATTAGATGTCCCAAACGAAACACATCAAATGAATGCCCGAGGAAGATGATCCCCAGCACAATCAAAATGAGACCAATCAAGATGCTGTTTGATTTTGTCGGTGATGACTGATTCATGCTGACCTTTCTGATTTTGACCTGAATATAAAGGATTGTTCAACATTTTAAAACTGATTTTTATTTGCAGTTACGTCGAATGCCTTAAATTATCCTGAGCTTACTGGAGGACAACTAATGAAAATAAAAATAGCGTTGTTAATTTGGCTTACAGGCAGCTATCTTTTGGCTCAGAATTTCCAGCTGCATTATGATTTTGGCAAGGAGCGCCACTTTTTAACTTCAACCCTCGAAATGTTCAAGACCGATGAGTATGGTGCGACTTTCTGGTTTGTGGATATAGACTATGCCGACCCGAATCATTCAGCTTCGATGGCTTACTGGGAAATTGCCCGTTACCTTAAATTACCATTAATTCCCGACAATCATTTCTTGAGTCAGGTGAGTGCTACGATTCAATATAACGATGGTTTAAATAATTCGACGAGTTTTGGTAATGTCTGGCTGGGGGGAATTAGCCTGCCGCTTAATCTGAAAATCATCACGATTGATACTGATATCCTTTATCGTAAGAGAGCAGCCGAGAAAGGTAATTTTCAATTAACCCTGGTCTGGCTCAAATCGCTGTTGCACGAGCGGTTGACCTTTGCCGGTTTTGTGGATCTCTGGGGGGAACAGGCTGATGGCAGTTCCCAGTTAGTTTTATTAAGTGAACCGCAGCTGTGGTTGAATTTGGGGCAACACTTAGCAGTCGGCGGCGAAGTGGAGATCAGTCGTAATTTTATCATCGGTGCAGGTAAGCGCCTACAGCTGTATCCGACTTTGGGATTTAAGTGGAATTTTGATTGATTGCTTTGCCGCTAAATTCCTGATTTTGTACATAGACGTCGTCACTTCGGTCAAAATCTAACGGGGCATACCCTATTGCTAAGATATTGGAGGTAGCTTCAGTGACTGCCGTGCGCCGGGAATTTCGCTAATTGGCAGATGGTAAAAATTGTCGCGATACTTCCGTCCGCAGACAATTAATTCGGCCTATGCCAAGCGGTCGTAATTTATTTTCAGCGCCGATACCTGTAGAACGCCAGCCTGGATTGGAAGTAAGCCCGAAATAGTGGGCATTAAATCGGGATCATCCGAACTGATAGTGCTTTCTGACCGGTTCGAGGATTTTCCAGGTGCAGGACAAACCGCTGGGAAAAGTCACCAGATCGCCTTTGCCTACTCGGACTGCCTCGCCCTGGTCCGGGGTGACGATTACCTCGCCTTCCAGAAAATAACAGGTTTCCGGGTCAGCATAGCTCCATGGAAATTCCGAGACCTCTTTGGTCCAGATGGGCCAGTGGAAGACTCCCATCTCGTCCAGTTTTTTGTGTGCTGGATGATGATCTATGGTGATAGTAGTCATCGTCGGTAATCTCCTAAATTATTAAGTCATATATAAGTCATTACTGGGAAAAATCGGATCACTGGTAATATTGACTCCCAATTTGAGCAAGCCAGTAGTATCGCCGGGAGTTGGGATATGGCTAAGATGAACTTCACAATCCTTAAATTCCTTGAGTTTGGCCATGGCGATTTGCGCCGCGGGATTGTTGGTGGCGCTGATTCCCAGAGTAATTAAAATTTCCTCGAGATCAAGACTAATCTTTTTACCTCTCAGAACATCTCTTTTCAGATGCTTTAAAGAAGTGATGATATTGGGTGGCAGGAGGTGGATATTATCTGGAATGCCAGCCAGGTATTTGACCGCGTTGAGGGTCATACTGGCAGCCGAATGCATCAGTTCGGAATTTTTACCGGTGATGACCGTTCCGTCTTTTAATTCGATTGCGGCACCACAGTAGATGCTATCAACACCTTTCTTCGCCGTGCGGGCTTGCTGGGCAGCCTGGCGAGCAGGAGTAACTACCAGGCGGTCCTCAGGTTTCAGACTCAGCTCCCGCATCATTAATTCCGTCCGATCAACAGTTTCTTTCTCGATTTGTCCCAGGGCATATTGAGTAGCGTATTGGAAGTAGCGGCGGATAATCTCCTGTTTGGCAGCCTCTTGCACGACGGCATCATCCATAATACAGAAGCCGGCTTGATTGACGCCCATATCGGTTGGTGAGCGGTAGATTGGTGGTTGCCCGGTGATCCGTTCGAAAATCCGTTTTAATAAGGGAAATGCCTCAATGTCACGGTTATAATTGACGGCGGTTTGCTGGTAGGCTTCAAGATGGAAATGATCAATCAGATTGACATCTTTTAAATCAGCAGTGGCGGCTTCGTAAGCCACATTGACCGGATGTTTCAGAGGCAAATTCCAGATTGGAAATGTTTCGAATTTGGCATAACTGGCGCTTCGCTGGCGTTGGTGTTCATGGTAGAGCTGTGACAGGCAGGTCGCCAATTTCCCGCTATTCGGTCCGGGTCCGGTAACAATCACAATCGGTTTTGAGGTTTCGATATAGGGATTAGCCCCATAGCCGTTTTGACTGACGATGGTATCAATATCCGTTGGGTAACCGCGGGTGTAAGAATGGGTATAGACTTGGATACCCCGGCGCTCCAATTTATTTTTGAAGAGAGTTGCCGCGGGCTGGAATTCGTAGCGGGTAATCACCACGGCACTGAGTGCAATTCCGTAATCGTGTAGGTCGTCAATGGCTTTCAGGGCTACATTATCGTAGCTGATACCCATATCAGTGCGGATTTTATTACGTTCGATATGCCCGGCGTAAATGCATAAAATTACGTCAATTTTATCTTTGATTTTTTGGAGTAAACGAATTTTGACATTTGGATCGAAACCGGGTAAAACTCGAGCGGCATGATAATCATTGATCAATTTTCCGCCAAATTCTAAATATAGTTTGGAACATTGTTCACTAACCCGGTCGAGGATCGCCCGACTTTGTTTGGCTAAATATTTTTTGCAATCGAATCCCGTCTTACCCAACATAAATACCCTTCATTCTGATAACTCATTGAAAACAGCCTTATTTTACTGGAAATGACCGGTATATTCAACAGGAATAATCGTGATTTAAACTTGAGCAAAATTTCGAAAAATATAAAAACAGACATTTTTTTATTTAACTAAGTATTTAAAAAATAATAAGAAAAACACAATTTTTATGTTTGACTGTTGTGGCTCCACTAAGTAATTTAGCAGAGCGAAATTGATGGAGTTTGGATGATTAGAAGTATGACCGGTTATGGCAAGGTTGAACGGCAAATGGAAAGTGGCACGCTGGCACTGGAAATTCGTTCAGTCAACAATCGCTATCTTGATATTGTGCTAAAAATTCCCGAGTCGCTGGATTGGTTAGCGAGTGAAATTAAACGCCAACTCGGGAGTAAGATCACGCGCGGGCGACTGGAGGTAACCGTTACTCATAACGGCAACTCCTTGGTTAAAAAGAAAGTGCATCTAAATCGCGAATTATTTCAGCACTACCAGCAACTTTTAACTGAGGCGGCACAATTACTCAACAGCAAGGAGCCGATCTTACTGGAACAGATGTTGAATTTTCGCGATATTTTTGTGCCTGAGTCGGATTTGTTAGATAAGGAACCAATTACTCAGCAACTATTGGAAATGGTGGAGGCTGCTATTAGTGAGCTGATTACAATGCAGCTTAGGGAAGGTGAGTACTTAGCCGGAGAGATTATCACTCATCTGGAGCTGATTCAGGAAAAGCTGCAGCGGATTAAATTGTTTTCCGAAGCCGTTAAAGATAGTTACATCGAGAAATGTCGGGCGAAGTTAAAACTCTTGCTGGAAGATATTGAGATTGATGATAACCGGATTCTGCAAGAGGCGGTCTTATATGCTAAGAAAGTGGATATTACCGAGGAGTGCGAGCGCTTAGACAGTCATCTTAAGCAGTTAAAATTTTACTTAGATTCGACTGGCGAGGTCGGTAAACGGATTGATTTTTTGGCGCAGGAAATGGGGCGTGAAATCAGCACCATCGGCGCAAAATCAGAAAATGCCGAGTTAGCCCATTTAGTTGTCGAAATTAAAAACGAGATTGAAAAAATCAGAGAGCAGGCACAAAATATTTTATGACGGGGAAAGGACTATTACTACCTATCGCAGCACCCTCCGGAACCGGTAAAACGACCGTTTGTCGGCAATTGATGGTGCGTGATGATCGCCTGCTCTTTTCGGTTTCGGCAACGACCCGTCCACCCCGTGATTATGAGCAAGACGGGGTAGATTATTTCTTTTTAAGTCGAGTGCAGTTCGAACAGTATATTCGGGATGGATTGTTAGTTGAATGGGAGGAAGTTTTTGGAAATTATTATGGAACCTTGAAAAGCTACATTGAGCAAGCCCTGACGATGGATAAGATACTGCTGCTCGATATTGATGTCAAAGGTGCCCTTCGGATTAAAAAGTTATATCCGGAAAGTACGCTGACGATTTTTCTGATGCCACCGAATCAGGCTGAGCTGCAGCGCCGTTTGAAAAGCCGCCGCACCGATGATGAATGTACGATTGCCTTGCGCCATGCCCGGATTCCCGAAGAAATCGAGCTCAGCCGTCAGTTTGATTACCAAGTTATCAACGATAAATTGAATGATACGGTCCACAAAATAAGCAATCTAATAGAGGAGTATTGGCAAAAATGAGTAAAACTCTGGATTTCGCAAAACTGACTAAAAAGTCGGGAGACCTGTTCGAATTGGTGGTGGCTGCCGCAAAGAGAGCCCGCCAGATCAACGATCTCCGCAACGCTCAAAATCCTTTACCGGTATTAGGTGAAGATCAGGAAGAGGATTTGGAAGAGACCCCGGAGGAGGTAGAGGATTTGGAAGATTGGGATAAGATGGAAAAACCGGTAACCCTGGCTATAAATGAAGTCATGGAAGGGAAAATTGATTACCGTTTTACGTTACCAGTTGAGGAGACCGAAGAGGAAGAGGGTCTAATTGATTTTGAAGAACAATAAGATTACCCTTGGCTTAACCGGCGGTATCGCGATCTATAAATCTGTCTCACTGCTGCGTCGGTTGATTCAGGAATATGCCGCCGATGTAACGGTAATCATGACTGCGGCGGCGCAGAAATTCATGCAGCCGTTGATTTTTGAGACCTTGAGCGGGAAGCCAGTCATCACTGAGATGTTTACCCGCGAAAAAGTATTTACCCGGCATGTTGACTTAGGAAAGGATGTTGATCTGGTGCTGGTTAGTCCGGCAACTGCCAATATCGTCGCCAAAGCTGCTCATGGGATTGCCGATGACATGCTCAGTACCGTGATTTTGGCGGCGGGAAATAAGACCGTTTTTGCGCTGGCAATGAATGAGAAGATGTATCTCAATCCGATTACTCAGGAAAATATTGCCAAGCTTAGAAAATTAGGTTATGGCATTATTGAACCGGAGACCGGTGATCTGGCGTGTCAGGAGGTGGGCATAGGACGCTTAGCGGATGAGTCAGTTATTCTCAATTATTTAGAGCAGCGCCTGCATCAAACGCGCCTGCTGCAGGGGCAAAAAGTGCTGGTAACCGCCGGACCAACCCGTGAGTATCTTGATACCGTGCGCTTCATCTCCAATCGCTCTTCGGGGAAAATGGGCTATGCCCTGGCAATCGCAGCTCAAAGAGAGGGAGCTGAGGTAATTCTGATCAGTGGTCCTACGTCTTTATCGGTACCATTGGGGGTTAAGGCTTTGCCGGTTGAATCGGCGCGGGAGATGCAGGCTGCACTCCTGGCAAATGCCGCGAGGGCTGATTATCTGTTTATGGCGGCGGCAGTTGAAGACATCGTTCCCGAACAGAAATTTTCGACAAAATTGAAAAAATCGCAATTTCCTGCGGCACTCCAGATTAAAGCCGCACCGGATCTGATCCAATCTTTCCGCCGGCAGAACAAAACTTGTTGCATTGTTGGCTTCAGCGTCGAGACCGAGGAGGGTAAAGCCCGCTCTTTGGAAAAGCTGAAAAATAAAGGGATGGATTTTATTGCCTGGAATGATCCCGCGCAGGTGGGTGCTGGATTTGGTGCCGAGACCAATATCTTGACTCTCTTTTCGGCGGATGGCGGTGAGTGGCATTTTCCGCTGGCTGACAAACGGGAAATCGCCCGGCAGCTGATTGCCTGCATCGTGCAGCAACGGAGTAAAAAGTAATGCAATTATCCACCGATCCGGTTCGTGATTTTTTTCTGCAGCAGGAGGAATTGTTTACCGATGAATTCTATTTTGAATCCAAACCGAATTTGGATAATCTCAGAGCGATGGACCAAAGAATTAATAGAGTCCCGGCATTAAGCTGGGAAGAATTGAAAACTAAGGCACTCACCTGTACCCGATGTCCTTTGGCTACAACCCGGCTGAACGTGGTTTTCGGAGTCGGTGATTCCCAGACTAATCTTCTGTTTATCGGCGAGGCGCCTGGGGAACAGGAAGATTTGAAGGGCGAACCTTTCGTAGGACGGGCCGGGCAGCTACTGGATAAGATTCTGGCGGCGATTCAGATGAAGCGCGAGCAGGTTTACATTACCAATATCCTGAAATGTCGCC